>NZ_JBHWEB010000048.1:20766-69523 GCF_042734395.1 Amycolatopsis sp. NPDC059657
CAGTCGCCGGTTAGAACCGGCCGTACCACTCACGACCCCCGTGTCAGAGGCGGGCCAGGATGCGGTCGCGGGCCGTTTCGAGGTGGTGCTTCATCGCGTCCATGGCGGCTTCGGGGCGGCGGGCGATCAAGGCTTCGGCGATGGCGTGGTGTTCGTCGATGGTCTGCTCGCCGAAGGGCTGGTTGTACGACAGGCGGAAGAAGTGCAGGTGACAGTGGGTACGGGTGATCGCCTGCTCGACCGCCTCGTTGCCGGCGATGTGGAGGATCAACTGGTGGAGGCGGGCGTCGTGGGCGGTGAGGGCCTTGTAACCCTCGTAGTTGCCGCTGGACGGCGCCGCCGGGCAGGTCAGTAGTTCGTCTCGCAAGGCCGAAGCCAGCGGCTCGGTCATCTTGGCCGCGGCCTTGCCGGCGGCTTGGGGTTCGAGCAGGAGGCGGAGTTCGTACAGGTCTGCTATCTCCTGGGGGGTCAGCAGCTCTGTGGCCCGGTAGCCGCGCAACGGCAGGCGCGAGACCAGGCCTTCCGACTCCAGGCGCGCCAGTGCCTCGCGGACGGGGGTGCCGGACACCTGCAGCTCCCGGGCGACCTCGTCGATGTTGACGCGGTCGCCCGGCGAGATGCCGTGGTTCATGATGAGCGCGCGGATCTGCTCGTAGACGCTGTCGGCGAGCACCTGCCTGCTCGGCAATTCCATGAACCCAGTATATCGTGCATGATCCACGATCACAGCGTGGCTAGGTCGATCGCCGCCGCCATAGCCGAGTTGCCCGCGTCGGAGGGATGCAGCTTGTCCTCCGCCGAGTATTCCGGCTTCATCCGCAAAGGATCCTGCGGGTCGGCGATGGCGGCGGCGAAGTCGACGACGCCGTCGAAGATGCCGCTGGTGCGGATGAACTCGTTGACCGCCGTGCGGGTGGCCTCCAGGCCGGTGTCCCAGCCCCACCAGCCCTTGAACGGAGTGATGGTCGCGCCGATCACGCGGATCCCCTTGGCGTGCAGGCGATCCACCAGCGCACGGTAACCCGCGGCGAACTTGGCAGGGTCGTTCTGGCGCGGATCCTGGAGCATGTCGTTGATGCCCTCCAGCAGGATCACCGTGCGCACGGCCGTGCGATCAAGTACGTCATCGTCCACACGCGACAGTCCACTTCGGCCATACGCGAGCTCGCCGCCGTCGAGCAGGAGTCGGTTCGCGCTGATGCCGGAGTTCAGGACGCCGAAGCGCTGGCCCAGCCGGTCCGCGAGATAGTCCGGCCAGCGGTGATTGGCGCTCGAGGTCGAGTAGCCGCCGTCGGTGATCGAGTCGCCGAACGCCAGCACGCTCGCGTGGGCCGACGAGCCTCGGACGTCGATTTCCTTGACGTAGAACCAAGATCCGATCTGCCAGCCGAACGCGGCACCGGACACGTCGCCGACATGATCGCCCGCTCCCGCGAACGAGGTCTGGCTCGCGGCCGGGTGATACGTCGACGGGCCGGAGGACGGCGTGTACGTGGTCACCAGCAGGTCGCCGTCCGCGGGCACCGCGAAGTCCAGCGGATCACTGCGCACGTCCTGACCAGCGGGAACGGTCACCGTGTCACGGCCTGCGAAGGTCAGCCGGCGCACCGAGCCCGGCACGGCGTCGGCGGTCTGCGCAGCTCGTAACGCGACGCTGGCGCTCAGCACCAGCGGCGAGGTGCCGAACTTGTTGCTCAAAGTGACCCGCGCCGACGTCCCGGCCACGCTCGTGTGCACGATGTTGCGCACTGACTGCCCGGCCCGCGGCTCACCGCCCCCCGCGGGCGCCGTACCCCAGGTCCCGACCCAGCCTTCGTCGGCGACCGGGGTACCGAACACCTGAACCTCGGCCAACGACAAGTAGTCACGGCGAGCGAGCTGCACCATCACGTAGCGCCCGGTCACCGACATCGGCACCGAGGCGGAACCGCTCAGCCGCTGCGACCACACGCCAGGACGCGCGGCCTGCTGCTCCGGGGTCAGCGTGGTGTCGAACGGGTTCGCCGACACGAACAGCCAATAGTCGTTGAGCCGCTCGGAACAGCAATCCGTGCGGTTCCAGACGTTGACCGTGCTCACCGGCCCGGCCGCGCCCAGGTCGACCTGCCACCACGAGTGCGCGTCGAGATCGGTGTGACTCACGGAGTTGTAGCCGAACACCCCATTGGAATCACCGTCGACCACGCGCGACGCGAGGCCGCCCCACGCGTCCGACGACTGCGTGGCGATCTTGCCCAGCGCGAGGTCCGGGCTGCCCGCCAGCCCGACGGAGAAGATGTGCAGCTTAGGCGAATCCGGGAGCCGCACGGTCTTGACGGTCTTGTGCGGATCCAGCTTCACCCCGGCGTAGAACACGTGCACCGGCCGGTTGTCGCGGCCGCCAGGCCCATTGCGGTACGGCATGCTCACCACTGGGACCACCGACGGCGTGCCCTCCCAGTTCGGGCTGCCGATCGTGAAGTCCTGGCCGCTGCCGTCCGTGTACCGCACGCTGCCCGTGCCTTGCGTGTCCGGCGAACCCGAGGTGCTGGCCAGCAGGAACCCGAGCGTGTCGGAAGCACCGCTCACCCCGGCGACCTGGCCACGCGAGATCGCGTTGTCCGGCGAACCGGTCGGCCAGGTGAACTTGATGCCGTGTGACGAGATCAGCGCACCCGGGGTCACGCCTTTCGCCGCCAACGCCTCGGCCGAGTAGCTGTAGCCGTACCCGTCGACGTTGCCGCGCGAGGTGTCGCCGTCCGGCGTGATGCCCACGTTGTCGAACCGCGTGCTCAGCCCGGCGCACAGCGAGGACGCCACGGCCGAACTCGTTCCGGCAGCGGTGCTCACGGTGACCGTGCCACCTCCGGGCGAGGAAACCGTCAGGTGATTGGGCGAGACATAAGCCGCTGAGACGCGCTTGCCGCCGACGGTCACCGCCGCGTCCGGGGTGAAGCCGGAACCCGAAAGCAGCAGGTCACCCGTGCAGGACGGCGAAACCAGCACGAGCACCGGCGGACGAGAGGTCGTCAGGTCACGGAAGGCCGGTTCCAGCCCGGCGCCGGCCAGCACGGCGGCCGGAATCTCGCCCGCCTGCGGGTTCGGCGAGATCAGCCGGTTGCCGCCCAGGTCTTCGAGGCCGACCGGCGCGGGTGCGCAGGGGAACGAGTTGAGCGGGCCGACGTGGTAGTTGTCCTTGAGCCGCACGTGTCCCGTGGTCGAGCAGCCGCCGTTGAAGCCGCCGCCGTCGTCGTACTGGACGTTGCCGGCGATGGTGACGTAGTCGCCGCCTTCGTCGTTGTAGACGGTGTTCGCGGTCTTCTTCCCGCTGAAGTTGACGTTCCCGGCGACCGTCAGCCCGTGCTCGTAGCTCGTGCCCTGCGGCCCGTTGGTGTAGACGGCGCCGCCGTCGTAGCGGACGAGCATGTCCCGGTAGACGAGGTTGTTCGAGATCGTGTTGTCCGCGTTGATGTTCGGGTTCTCGCCGGGGAACGCCGAGTTGGTGCGCCAGCCTCCCCAGCCCGAGGAGATGCCGGTGTACGGCACGTCGCCGATCTCATTGTGCACAATGGACGTTCCGCGCGAGTAGCCGTTGACGATCGCGGGCGCGCCGGTGAACTCGACGCCGGTGTGGTGCAGGAGGTTGTTCCGGATCGTGTTCCCGGTCGCGATCTCCGCGTCGGTGGCGGGCCGGGGGTCGTCGACCGCGCCGAGCAGGATGCCGATCCCCGAGACATCGGTGACGACGTTGCCCTCGATCACGTCACGCTGAACCCCGTGCTGCAGGCCGAGCCCGGCGCCGCCGAGGTGGGTGAAGGTGTTGCGCACGAACGAAACGTTCCGCGTGCCGGTGAGGTCGACCGCCGCGTCCGGCCGCGTCCACGACGCGAACGGGCAGGTTCCCTTGGGCACCGAGTACTCGCAGAGGCCTTGGCTCTTGGACGCGCCCGGCCCGGTGAGCGTGAAGTTGGCCTGCATCTCGGCGAACCCGTCATCGCCGCTCGGCCGCAGCCAGGTCGCGTACGCGAACTCGATGCCTTCGAACGTCACATCGTGCAACGGCGCCGCGGCCGAGGTAGACGTCCGCACGAGCTGCTCCAGCTTGGGCGCGACGAAGTGCATCGACCGCACGTTCTCGCCGGGCTTCGGCTGGTAGTAGACGACGTGCTGGGCATCGTCGAGGTACCACTCCCCCGGGCTGAGCAGTTCGAACGCGTTCTCGACGCGCGTCGGCACGGCATCGGACGGATAGGTCGGGAACCCGCCTGCCGGATTGTCACCGTACGGGCCGCGCGGCTGGTCGGCGAGCTTCATGTTGTCCCAGCACGGCTGCCGCATCATGACGGCCGAGCCCTGGATCGTCGCGACGCCGCACCTGGGTTCGCTCCACGAACCATGTCCGTCACCGAGCACGAACTCGATCGAGGACGGATTGCGCCACGACGCCATCGCCGGGCTGTCGAAACCGGCCGTCGTCTGCTTCATCGCGACCTCGCCCTGTGCGCGCGGGAGCCTGATCCCGTCGGCGTAGAGCTGGCGTGTGCGCAGGTCCGCGGGCACACGCGCGCTCCACAGGCCACCCGACTCGCGCCAGCCCGTGACCGGGATCCCGCCGCTGAACACGGGTTTCTGGCCCGGCGCGGCCTGCCAGCGCACCCCGGAGTCCTCGGGTCCGAACACGAGCGGTGCGCGCAACGAATAGGTGCCGCCCGCGAGCCGGACGACGACTTCGGCGTACCGCGCAAGCTGGCGGGCCTGGTGCTGAGCGGTGGTCACCGAGCACGGCAGCATGGCCGAGCACAGCTGCCCGACCCCGTTCGGCGCCGCGTAGACGACGATCTGCCGTGGTGCGGCCACGGCGGGCGTCGCGAAGGCCAAGCACGCGATGGCCAGTAAGGCACCCAGTCTGCGCAAGAACACGGTCGTTCCCTTCATAGCCAGCCGAGCAGGGCGGACAGCCGCGTGACCGCGGCTTCGAAGACTTCGGGATCGAGGACGGCACCGGCATGCCGCCCGCTGTCGATGGGTCGCGTGAAGAACCGCCGCGGCAGCGTGTCGAGCGCGGGGCGCAGGCCTTCACGCAGGTTGTAGTGGCGCATCAACGCGAGCCGTCGGCGTCCCTGCGAACGCAGCTCGGCGGGCGTGATCGGCCAGCCGGTGACCGCGGCGAGCAACGAGGCGGCGGAGTCCTCGTCGAGGTTGCGGGTGGGTGGCGCGGCGAACAGGCAGAGCCCGGCCGCGTCGTAGCCGCTCCACAGTTCCATCAGGTCGGCGACGAGATCCACTTTGGACTCGGTCAGCGCCGTCATCGGCTCGCCGGGCAGGAACCCGTCGACCGGGTCGAAGTCGATGTCGTGCTCGACGGCGTCGTAGCGCGGCCCGAGCGGATGCACCGCGTACGCCAGCCCGAGTCCCTGGCACCCGCGAGGGTCGAACGCCGGAAGCTCGATTCCCTTGCTGTGCATGGCGAACGGTTCGAACCCGAGCAGCCGTGACGCACGTGCGACACCCATGGCCAGCACGTCATCACCTTGGATGATCTTCGACGCCAACGCCGTCAACGCGTCCGCGTCGCCGAACCTCGGCCCCGTGAGCAGTGCTTCCTGCGCGAGTTCGCACCGGAACGCGAGCACGCCCGCCAGCGAAACCGGATCCACGCCCAGCCGGTGGCACCAGGCGTTGAGTTCGAGCACGGTGTCGAGGTCCTCGATCGCGAGGTTCCCCGCGAACGCGGCCACCGCCTCCTGGTGCAGTGTGTGCCCGTCGAACGACTTGAGGCAGTCCTGCGGGCAGCCGGGACAACCACCCGACGACCTGCTCAGGCGGGCTTGGTAGGCCTCCGGGGTGAACCCCGCCAGGTTCACCCCGGAGGTGCTGTGGTTGCGGACGCCGAGATAGCCGTCGAGCCCGCTCGCGGGCCACGCGCCGAATCCCGGATCCGCTTTTTGGCTCAGCGTCAACGGATTCGCGCTGATACCGGCCTGGTAGTCGCCCGTGATCCTGGCGACCGCGGCCGGATCGGCGAACTCGGCAGGGGAACCACCCGTCACCACGACGGCTTTCAGGAGCTTGGCTCCCAGCATCGCACCGAGTCCCATGCGCGCCGCCGGATGCGAGTAGTCCGCGACGACGCTCGCGAACCGCACGAGGTTCTCCCCCGCCGGTCCGATCGCCGCCACGTGCGCGCCGAGACCGTGCCGCTCGAGCAGGCGGTCGGTCGTCTCCGTGGTGTCGGCGCCCCACAGATCGGCCGCGTCGAGCACCCGCGCCGAGCCGGGGCCGAGCAGCAGATAGCTCGGGCGCGGCGCACGGCCGGTGATCGACACGGCCGTGCGCCCGAGGTCGGCCAGCGCGGGCCCGAACGGTCCCTCGACCCGGCTCTCGCCGATGCCTCCGGTCGACGGCGACCGCGCGACCAGCGAAAACCGGTCCAGCGCGAGCGCACGCCGTCCCGAGAACCCGGCGACGAACACCACCGGCTGATCGGCATGCCAGACAGGCAACGATGGCACGGCGAGCAGTTCTTCGACAGCGAGGAATCGCCGCCGATCCACCTGTTCGACGTGGCAGGCGCCGGTGCCGACGTCGACCCGCAGCAGGGTCACAGCTCGGCCCCGGCATGGATGTGCCCCATCACGGCCTGGCTGGTCCGCGGGTAGTCATGGTCGTTGACGACCTCGCCGCACACCGCGAAATCGCGCATCACGAAGATCCGGTCGGCCAAAGTGACCATCTCGACCAGATCGCTGGTGATCAGCAGCACCGCCAGCCCGTCGGCGGCGAGTTGCCAGATCAGCTCGTGGAACGCCGCCTTGGTCCGCAGGTCGATGCCGACGGTCGGCTCGTCGATGATCAGGATCTCGGTCTCGGCCGCCAGCCATTTCGCGAGGCTGACCTTCTGCTGATTGCCACCGGAAAGATCACCGACCGCGCGATCCACCGACGACAGCCGGATGCCAAGCCTGTCGACATAGCGCGCCGCGAGTTCACGCTCGGCGCGCGCGGAAACGCCCAGGCGCCGCGACAACCGGTCCCACACGGGCACCGCGATATTGCGCGCGATCGACTGCTCCAGGAACAACCCCTCGTGCTTGCGGTCCTCGGGCACATACCCGATGCGATGCCGCCGCAGCGCGTCCCGCACGCCGCGGATCCGAGTCGCCTTCCCCCGCACCCGCACGGAGCCGGAAGTCACGGATGCCAGTCCCAGCAACGACTTCGCGAGTTCAGTACGACCGGCGCCGACCAGGCCGTAGAGCCCGACGATCTCGCCACGCCGCACGGTCAGCGAGACGTCATGGTGTCCGAGAGCGGTGCTCACGGCGTCCAGTTCGAGCATGGGCTCGGCGGGTTCGGCGCGGGCCGGGAAGTCGAGCACCGTATGTTCGCGGCCGACCATCGCGGTGATCAGATCGGCCCGTGACACCGAGGCCAGCGGGACGGATTCGAGCACCGAGACGCCGTCGCGCAGCACGGTGACCGTGTCGCACAGGTCGTACACCTCTTCGAGCTTGTGGCTGACGAACAGCACCGCCGTGCCCGCGTCGCGCAGCCGCCGCACGACCGTGAACAGCCGCTCGACCTCGCTCGGCGTGCTCGCCGTCGTCGGCTCGTCCAGCAGCAGGACACCCGCGCCGAGCGAAAGCGCTTTGGCGACTTCGATCAGCTGGAGCTGGGAAACCGGCAGGCCACGCACCGGCCGGTCCGGGTCGAGGTCGAGGCCGACGAGGTCAAGGCACCGCACCGCTTCCGCGCGCGCGGCGGCCCGGTCGAGCAGCCCGCGCTTCGACGGCGGGCGCCACAGCATGATGTTCTCCGCGATCGAGAAGCCGGGCACGAGGTTGCGCTCCTGATGGACGACCGCGATCTCGCCGTCGACCTCGAGCCGTCCGGCGTCGGGTTTGTACACCCCGGTCAGGATCTTGATCAGCGTCGACTTCCCGGCGCCGTTCTCGCCGAGCAGCGCGTGCACCGAACCCGGCTCGATCCGCAGGTTCGCGCCGTCGAGCGCCTTGACGCCGGGGAACGCCTTGACCAGCCCTTCCGCCTTCATAGCGCCACCCGTCGCCGCTGGGTCAGCAGCACCGTGCCGAGCACGACCGCGCCGACCACGAAACTCACCCAGCTCGGATCGAGCGAGAACTGCGCACGCGCGACGTCGACCAGCCGGACGATGAACGCCGCCAGCACCGTGCCCGTCACCGAGACCGCGCCACCGGCCAGCGCCGTGCCGCCGATGATCGGCGCGGCGAAGCTGGCGAGCAGCCAGTCACCACCGATGCTCTGGTTCACGCCGGGCGCGGTCGCCAGCGTGACGACCGCGGCCGCGCCGACCAGCAGCCCGGACAACCCGTGCGCCAGCACCAGCGACCGGTCGTTGGAGATCCCGGAAAGCTTGGCGGCCAAGGGATTCCCGCCGCTGGCGAGCATCCGGCGCCCGGCGACGGCGTGCCGCAGGAACCCGGCGACCGCCCCGGCGACGAGCAGTACCAGCAGGAGCACGACCGGGATGTGGAAGATCGCGAGCGAGCCGAACGCGCGCAGCGGATAGTCCGACACCGTCGCGGTGCCGACGACCTGGTACTGCAACCCGGTCAGCATGGTCATCGTGGCGAGCGTGACGATGAACCCGTTGATCCTGGTCAGCACGACGAGCACCCCGTTGAGCACGCCGACGGCCGCGCCCAGCGCGAGCGCGCCGAGCACGGTCAGCCAGGCGGGCACGCCGAGACCGGCCATCGCCCGTCCGCCCGCGACGGCGACGAACCCGCCGAGCGCGCCGACGGACAGGTTCATCTGGCCGACGGCCAGCGCGACCATCTGCGCGAGCCCGATCAGGATCGGCACCGCGAGGTAGACGAGCATGGTCTGCAGCGACGGCCCGGCCAGCAGCGAGCCGCCGGAAGCGACGGCCAGCGCGGCGAAACCGGCGAGCGCGACCGCGGGCAGTGAGTACTTCATCGGCGCACCGCCCGTCGCTCACCGACGACATGCCGGATCCGGTCCAGCGACAACGCGGCCAGCAGGATCGCGCCCAGCGACAGCGACAAGCTTTCGACGCTCGCGCCGAGCATCGTCAGGCCCTGCCGGATGACCTGCGTCAACGAGGTGCCGAGGAAGGTGCCGAGAATCGACACGGCCCCGCCGGTCAGCAGCGTCCCGCCGAGCACCGGCCCGAGGAACGACGGCAGCATGAACTCCGAGCCGATCCCGGCGGTGAACGAGCCGCCGGTCACCGCGAGCAGGAACCCGGCCAGCGCGGCGAGCGCGCCCGAAAGCGCGTGCGCGCCGACGATCCGGCGTGGCACATCGATCCCGGACAGTTCCGCCGCGACCGGGTTCGTGCCGACCATCAGCATCTCCCTGCCGGCGCGAGCCCGCCGGAACAAATAGCCGACCAGGCCCATCGCGATCAGCGCGAACACGAACAGTTGCGGCACCGCGCCGGACCCGCACAGGTCGCCGACACAGACATCCGCGAACGAGTACTGCCGCAGCTCGGCCATCCCGGCAGGCTTGGTGACGAACGCGGCCGAGGTCGTGACTTCCGAGTACACCAAGGAAATGAGCCCGAGCAGCGCGAAGTCCATCGCGAGCGTGACGACGAACGAGTTGACCCCGGAGGTCGTGATGATCAACCCGGTCAGCGCGCCGATCGCGGCGCCGGCGATCAGCCCGAGCGCCAGCCCGGCGTAGAGCGGGAGGTGCCAGTTGTCGTACGCGAGGCCCATGAACATCGCGCCGAACGCGGCCATCCGCCCGACCGCGATGTTGAGATGCCCGATCGAGAGCACCGCGAGCTGCGCCAGCCCGACCACCGTCAGCGTCGTGATGTCGCGCAGCAGCGGGAAAAGCACGAACCGCTCGTCGAAGAAGCCCGCGCGCAGTGAGCCGAAGACGAGCACCAGCAGCACGATCAGCGCGACCAGTCCGGTGCGTTGATCGGCCAGCACCCGCTTCGGCGCGAGCACGGTCATGCGACGCGCCGATCGTCCATGGAGTCGCGGTCCCACGCGATGCCGAGACCCGGTGTCTCGGGCGCGACCGCGTGCCCGTCCACGACGGCCATCTCGGCGGTCGTGATGGCGCGCAGCTGCGGGATGTGCTCGACGTAGCGGCCGTTCGGGATGGCCGCGGCGAGGCTGACGTGCAGTTCCATCAGGAAATGCGGGCAGACCTCGACGTTGAACGCCTCGGCCAGGTGCGCGACCTTGAGCCACGGGGTGACCCCGCCGATCCTGGCCACGTCGACCTGGATGATCGACGCCGCGCCGCGTTCGAGGTACTCGCGGAACTGCGCGATCGAGTACATCGACTCGCCGACCGCGATCGGGATGCTGGTCGAGCGGGCGAGCCGCGCGTGCCCGCTGACGTCGTCGGCGGGCAGCGGCTCCTCGAGCCAGAACAGGTCCACGCCCGCGAACGCCTCGGCGCGGCGGATCGCTTCGGCGCAGGTCATCGACTGATTGGCGTCGACCATGAGATCGAACCTCGGCCCGACGGCCTCGCGGATGGCGCGCAGCCGTTCCAGGTCCTCGCCCGCGGTCGGCTTGCCGATCTTGACCTTGATACCGCCCCAGCCGGCGTCGACGGCGGCCTTGGCGCCGAGCACCAGCTCGTCGACGCTCAGGTGCAGCCAGCCGGTTTCGGTGTCGTACAAGGGAATTCGTGGCTGGAATCCGCCCGCGACGCGCCACAGCGGTTCGGCGGCGCGCAGGCATCGCAGGTCCCACAACGCGGTGTCGACGGCCGCCAGCGCGAGCGAGGTGATCGCGCCGACCGTGGTCGAGCGGGTCGACGCGAACAGCTCGCGCCAGATCGACTCGACCAGCCGGGCGTCGCGGCCGATCAGCCGGGGAAGGAGGTTGTCGTTGAGCAGGGCGAGCACAGCGGTGCCGCCGGTGCCGATCGTGTAGGCATAGCCGAGGCCGGTCGCGCCGTCGTCGGTGTGAAGCTCGACGAAAACGGTCTCCTGCTTGAGAAACGCCTGCACCGCGTCGGTTCGCGTGCGCTCGACCTCGACGTCCACGAGGAACGCCGCTGCCTTGACTATCGCCGTCACCGGGTCTCCTTGCAGGTCAGCAGCTGGTCGAACTGGGTGGTGAGCTGGGCGGTCTTGGCCTGGCGTTCGGCGTCGAACGTCGCGACCGTGGCGGCGGTGACCACGAACGAACCCGAGTCGACGGTGACGCCGGACTGCTTGAGCGTGCAGGCGCCGGTCGCGAGCTTGGTCAGCACCTGGGTGCCGACATAGGCCTGACCAGCGGCGTTCTGCGCGACCGTGGCCGCGACCGAGCCGTCGCGGATACCGGCGAGCGTCTCGGGTGCATCGTCGATCGCGACCACCTTGACCGGCAGGCCGGAGGCCTTGACGCCGGCCGACGCGGCGACGGCCGGGTTGTACGCGGTGGTGACGATGCCCTGGATGTCCTTGCCGTGCGCGGAAAGCAGGTCGGACACGGCCTTCTGCGCCGACTGCAGGTCCTTGTCGACGTCGGTGATCGTGGTCAGCAGCGTGACCCCGGTTTCCTCGACGGCCTTGCGCACGCCGGCGATCCGGCGCTGGGTGTTGGAGTCGACGTTGTTGCCGGTGAGATGCACGAGGGTGCCCTTGCCGCCCATCGCCTCGATGGCCGCCTTCGCCGCCTTGTACGCGGCGTCGCCGACGTCGGTCGACAGGCAGAAATCGGCGTCGACCTTGTCACCGGCCGGGCAGGAGCCCAGCGAGGCGACGGTGGCGCCGCGTGCTTTCAGGTCGCTGAAGGTGCTGTTGATGTCCGTCGGGGACACCCCGAAGACGCCGAACGCCGTGTATCCCTGCGAGGACAACGCGTTGAGCACGCCGTTCTGCTTCGCCTGGTCCCACTGGCTCGTCTCGTCGAAGGTGACCGCGCCGAGCCCGAAGTCGGTCTTGGCCCGCTGGCCAGCGGGTTTCCAGTCCTGGAAGTAGGCGTGCGGGCCGCCGGGCACGAGTGCGACCTTGACCGAATCGGCCGGTTTGGCCGGGCCGGGCGCGGAGGCGGTGGTGTTCGCGCCCCGTGTGCTGCAGGACGCGGTGAGGCCGAGCAGCAGGACCGCCACGGCGAGTTTGCGGGTCGGCATCGTTGCCTCGCAGAATCGTATAGGATCTTTGATGTGTGATTCTTACGCCGCTCGCGTCGCGGCGTCAACCGCCGATCTCGCGAGAGATCCAGCAAGACATCTGATCTATCAAGGCAGTCGATCAATCATTAGTCTGATTTTTGGCGCTACAGAACGGTTTTATCCGTTCGCGGGTTGACACTATCGAAACATAGGTCGTACGTTTCGGCGAGTGTCCGCCCTCCTGTGTTGAACCCGCCGAACGGACCCTTGATGACCAACTCACGCCGTAACTTCCTCAAGCTGACCGGCGCGGGCCTCGCGCTCAGCGGGCTCCGCCCGTTCGAAGCCCACGCCGAACCCGCCAGACCCGAAGACGTCGACCTGGTGCCGAACGACCAGGCCAGCACGCTCTGGTACCCGTCGCCCGCGACGGAAGCGAAGATCATGGAACAGGCGCTGCCCGTCGGGAACGGCAGGCTCGGCGCGCTCACCGGTGGCGATCCGGCAAACGATTTCCTCTATCTCGCCGACGCCTCGCTCTGGTCGGGCGACGCCAACGACGCGTTGCAGGACGACGGCCAGTTCCCTTACGAGACAACGAAATTCGGCACATTCAGCGTGCTGGCCAAGCTCCGGATCAAGATACCGGCGCACGCCAATTTCACCGGCTACCGCAGGCAGCTCGACCTGAGCAACGGCGTCGTGTCGGCGAGTTACACCGTCAACGGCACCCGGTTCACCCGCGAGGTCTACGCGAGCCACCCCGATGACGTAGTGATCGTCCGGCTCAGTGGCGGTCCGCAATCGGGCACCATCACGCTGGAGGGCACGCACGGTGAGACGGTCGCCGACGCGTCGTTCGCCGCGTCCCTCCCGAATGGACTGAAGTACGCGGCCGTCGTCACCGCGACCGGCTCCGGCAAGGTCGCGGTCAAGGGCGCCGACGTCACCTTCACCGACTGCCGTGACCTGCTGATCGTGTTCAGCGGCGGCACGAACTACGCGGCCGACGCCGCCAAGGGTTTCCGCACGGCCGGTGATCCGCTGACCATCGCCAAGACCAAGGCACGCACCGCGGCAGCGGCGAACGCGTCGGCGCTGCTCGCCACGCACGTCAAGGACTACCAGTCGCTCTACAACCGGCAGACGATCGACCTCGGCCGGTCGACCCGGACGCAACGCTCGCTCGACTCGTGGTCGCGCATCGCCGTCCGCTACACCTCCGGCCAGCCCGACCCGGAGCTGGAAGCGAGCTACCTGCAGTTCGGCCGGTACCTGACGATCACGTCGTCACGCGACAGCCTGCCGATCAACCTGCAGGGTCTCTGGCTGCACACCAACAACCCGGACTGGATGGCGGACTACCACACCGACATCAATGTCCAGATGAACTACTGGCTCGCCGACCGCGCGGGGCTTTCGCCGTGTTTCGACGCTTTCGCCGACTACTGCGTCTCGCAGCTCAGCTCGTGGTCTTCGGTCACGCAGAAGCTCTTCAACGATCCGCGCAACCGCTTCCGCAACACCACCGGCAAGATCGCGGGCTGGGCCGTCGCGTTCTCGACGAACACCCACGGCGGGCTCGGCTGGTGGTGGCATCCCGGCGGCAACGCGTGGCTGTGCAACTCGCTGTGGCAGCACTACGAGTTCACCCAGGACCGCGCGTACCTGAGCAAGATCTACCCGCTGCTCAAGGGTGCCTGCGAGTTCTGGGAATCACGGCTGATCACGATGACCGTGAACGGACGCGAGGTGCTCGTCGACGACAACGACTGGTCACCCGAGCACGGCCCGCAGGACGCCAAGGGCATCACGTACGCGCAGGAGATCGTCTGGGACCTGTTCCAGAGTTTCCGCGCTGCCACGGCGGTCCTCGGGGTCGACGGGGCGTACGCGGCCACGATCAAGGGCCTGCAGGACCGGCTCTACCTGCCCGAGGTCAGCCCGAAGACCGGGTGGCTGCAGGAGTGGATGAGCCAGGACAACCTCGGCGAGACCACGCATCGGCACCTCTCGCCGCTGGTCGGTTTCTTCCCCGGTGACCGGATCGCCGCGGACACGTCTCCCCCTGCGCTGCTCGACGGCGTGCGGAACCTGCTGATCGCGCGCGGCATGGAGAGCTACGGCTGGTCGTGCTCATGGCGCGCGCTGTGCTGGGCGCGGCTCAAGGACGCCGACCGGGCGTACCAGTCGGTGCTCAACGTGATGCGGCCGTCGATCAACATGGGCAATGGGACCGCGCCGAACTTCTTCGACATGTACGCCAACGGCGACCACATGCTGTTCCAGATCGACGCCAACCTCGGCGCGCCGTCGGCGATGCTGGAGATGCTCGTCTACTCGCGGCCCGGCGTGATCGAACTGCTGCCCGCGCTGCCTTCCGCGTGGGCGTCGGGCAAGGTCACCGGCGTCGGCGCGCGCGGCGGGTTCACCGTCGACGTCGCCTGGACCGGCGGGAAGGTCACCCGCGCGACCATCCGCAGCGTCGGCGGGACCAAGACCGAGCTGCGCGCGGGCTCCTGGCGCCGCACCCTCACGCTGCGCGCCGGCGAATCCGTCACCATCACCCTTTAAGGAGCTTTCATGCGCCGATTATTGGCGTTCTTGGTCGCTTTGTCGGCTTTCACCGTGGTACCGGCCGCCGAGGCGAGCGGCGGGCTCGCGTCGCCGCCGATGGGCTGGAACAGCTGGAACGCGTTCCACTGCGACATCAACGAGCAGAAGATCCGCACCGCGGCCGACGTACTGGTCAGCTCCGGCATGCGCGACGCCGGGTACGAGTACGTGAACATCGACGACTGCTGGGCCGAGTCGCAGCGCAACGTCATGGGCGACCTGGAAGCGAACCGCAAGACGTTCCCCAGCGGCATGAAGGCACTCGCCGACTACGTGCACTCGAAGGGCCTGAAGCTCGGGATCTACACCAGCGCCGGCACCCGTACCTGCGCGGACACCATGCCGGGCGGACTCGACCACGAGGCCGTCGACGCGCGGACGTTCGCCGCGTGGGGCGTCGATTACCTCAAGTACGACAACTGCAACACCCAGGGCCGACCGGCGAGCGAGCGGTACAAGGCGATGGGTGACGCGCTCAAGGCGACGGGCCGCGACATCGTCTACGCGCTCTGCGAATGGGGCGAGAACAAGCCGTGGCTGTGGGGCCGGACGGTCGGCGCGCAGCTGTGGCGGACGACGCTCGACATCGCCGACAGCTGGGACAGCATGACCGACATCCTCGACAAGCAGGTCGGGCTGGAGGCGTACTCGGGGCCGGGTGGCTGGAACGACCCGGACATGCTCGAAGTCGGCAACGGCGGCATGACCGACACGGAGTACCGCGCGCACTTCGCGTTGTGGTCGATCTTGAACGCGCCGCTGATCGCGGGCAACGACCTCGGCGCGATGACACCCGAGACGCGGCGCATTCTGCTCAACCGCGACCTGATCGCGGTCAACCAGGACTGGGGCGGCAAGCAGGGGCACAAGATTCGCGACGACGGCGACGCCGAGGTCTGGGCGAAGCCGATGTCCGACGGCTCGGCCGCCGTGCTGCTGCTCAACCGCGCCAGCGCGACCAGGACGGTTTCCACGGACGCCGCCGCGCTCGGCCTGCGGTCCCGTGACTACCGGGTCCGGGACCTGTGGACCGGCGCCGAGACGTCCAGTGCCGGGGTCGTGCGGGCGAGCGTGCCTGGTCACGGGGCTTCGGTGTTCCGGGTGTGGCCCTCGCGCGGTGTCTTGGCGCCGCACACAACTTTGTCGCTCGACGCACCGGAACTCTCAGGCAAGGGCGAGCCGCTGAAGACCACGGTCACGCTGTACAACGACGGCACGACCCCGGTGGCCGGCGCGCGCGTGCGCTTCGCGGTGCCCGCGGGCTGGACGGCCGATGGTTCGACGGAAGCGTCCGTGCCGGTGGTGTTGCCGGGTAAGTCGTGGCAGCGGACCTTGACGTTGAGGCCGTCCGCGCAGGTTCCGGCGACCGTTTCGCCCAGTGTGTCCGCGGAGTACTGGTCCGTCGGCGGGCGCGGGTCGCTGACGACGAACACCTCGACCACGCTGGCCACGGCACCGGACGCGGGCATCACCTCACTGTCCACAGTGGACTGGGTGAGCGCGTCCAACGGCTGGGGCCCGGTCGAGCGGAACATGAGCAACGGCGAGCAGGCGCAGGGCGACGGCCACCAGATGCGCATCGGCACCGCCGTCTACGACGACGGCCTCGGCGTGCACGCGAGTTCGCACGTGCGGTTCTACCTGGGCGGGAAATGCCGGACGCTGACGTCACTGGTCGGCGTCGACCTGGAGGCCAACGGCGGCAGCGTCAAGTTCGAGGTCATCGGCGACGGCAAGTCACTGGCGGCTTCGAACGTCGTGAAGTTCCGCGAAGAAGCTCGGCCACTGCAAGCGGATGTCACCGGTGTGCGCGCTTTGGATCTCGTGGTGACCGACGGCGGCGACGGGTCCACTTCGGACCACGGCGACTGGGCGAACCTCAAGGTGGTGTGCTGACGCTCGACCGGGTTGGCCGATTGCGCGAATCTCGGTAACTTGGGAACTTAGAGGGACCGAGATTTGTGTTTCCACTGGGCGAATCGACTGTCCACTGTGGAGGTGAGACCCACGGCCAACGAGGTTGAAGAGCTGCGGCCAGGGTTCGGCGTGACGTGGCGCGGGTACGACAGGCAAGAGGTCCAGTCGTACCTGCGCTGCGTCGAAACCGAGCTCCGGCTCCTGACCGCCGAGCGGGAAGCCGCCCGCGCCTACGCGTCCGACGTCACCAGAACCCTGGAGGCGGTCGCCGAGGAGAACCGGGACCTCCGCGCCCGCGTCGACCGAATATCCCGCTCCCCCATCGAACCCGACGGCCTGGCCGAACGCCTCGGCCGCATGGTCGAACTCGCCAAAGAAGAATCGCTCGAGCTGATTCGCGAGGCCACCGAAGAGGCCGCGGCCACCCGAGAACGCGTAGCCGCCCAGCTCCGCGAAGCCCAAGCCCACCTAGCATCGCTAGCCCAGCCCTGACCCGTACACCAACCGCGGACACGCGTGCAGGAAACGCGGACACGCGTGCACAGAGAGCAAGTTAGGCCTTGAAGATCAACTTGCTCTCTGCGTACGCGTGTCCGCTGCTCCTGCACGCGTGTCCGCGATCTGTGCGCGGTCAGGCGAGGGCGGCCAGGCGGTCCAGGAAGGGGTGCTGGGACTTGAAGAGCTTGGTGCGGGCGTCGGCCAGGGAAAACCAGGCCACGCGGTCAAGCTCGGGGAACTCCTGTGTCTTGCCGGAGCGGGGCGGCCACTCCATCGAGAAGGTTCCGGGCACGACCTGGGCCGGGTCGAGGTCGGCTTCCACTGCCCAGATCGTCACGAGCTTGCCGCCCGACTGCTTGACCTCGCCTAAAGGCACCAGGTCGCCGGAAGGGACCGGGAGGCCGAGTTCCTCCGTGAACTCGCGGCGAGCGGCGGCTTCGGGGATTTCGTCGGGTTCGTACTCGCCCTTGGGGATGGACCAGGCGCCGTCGTCCTTCTTCGCGTAGAACGGGCCGCCCATGTGACCGAGCAAGACCTCGCGGTGGGAACGGTGGAGCAGAATGCCGGCGCTGCGTTTCATGTCCGGCATTCTGCACCGGCGCTCAGTACTCGTCGTGAGGGCGCCACCAGTAGCCGGGGCCGTCGTCGCCTCGGCTTTCCTCTTCCCATGCCTCCTGGCGGCCGAGCGGCGTCAGGTCGATGTAGCGCAGGGTCGACAGCAGCTGGTCGCCGCCGCGGCCGGTCGTGAAGTACGTGCGGTAGACCTTGTCGCCTTCACGCAGGAAGACGCTCACGCCGAAGCTCTCGACACCGCAGTCGTCGGTGAAGGTGCTGCCCAGCGCGGAGTACCACGGGACGGTCCACTCCATGCGCTTCTTCATCGCGTCGATCTCGTCGACCGTGGCCATCGAGGTGACCACGCGCGAGATGTCGCGGTTGTGGAGCGGCTCCTGGCGGCCCATGGTGTCGACCACGAACGAACAGCCGGGGCACGGGCCCGCCGACGTGAACGGCATGAAGTGGTAGACGATCAGCTGACGCCTGCCCTCGAACAGGTCGAGGAGCGTGACCTTGCCGTCCGGGCCCTCGAAGACGTAACCGGCGTCCCACTCGACCATCGGCAGCCTGCGGCGCTCCGCGGCTAGCGCGTCCTGCGCCTTGGTGAGCGCCTTTTCCTTCACCAGCAGCGCGTCACGGGCTTCCTGCCATTCTTCGGCGGAAACGACTTGCGGCATTTTCATCCCCGTTCACTTGTGAGCGACGCCAGTCGCTCGAACGTCTCCGTCCAGCCGCCCTCGTGCTCGTCGCGGCTCGCGGTGGTCGGGAATCCGACCTGGGTGAAACTCATCTTCGTTTTACCGCCGACATCATCGAACACGATGGTGACCAGCGATTCTTCGATCGTGCCCTGCACCTCGATACCCCAGGTGAAAACGAGCCGCTCCGGTTCCGCGACCTCGCGGTACAGGCCACCCGTGTGCGCCTCGAAACCATCCGAGTCGCGGACCATGCACGCCCGCCACTCACCACCCGGCCGGAGGTCGACGCGGATGGAGTCGAGCGGGGTGGTCATCCCGTGCGGCCCGAACCAGCGGGTGAGCTGCGCGGGATCGGTCCACGCGCGGAACACCAGGTCCCTCGGCGCGTCGAAGATCCGGGTAATCTCGAGCCGGAGGGTGTCATCCATCCGCTTTCCCTTTCTGGATCGCCCGCAGGTGGTCGTCCAGCCGGTCGAAACTGCCGTCCCAGAACATGCGGTACCTCTCCAGCCAGCTCGCGGCCGCCCCGAGCGGGCCCGCTTCCAGACGGCACGGCCGCCATTGCGCCTCGCGTCCCCTGGTGATGAGCCCGGCTCGTTCGAGCACCTTCAAATGCTTCGAGATGGCCGGAAGGCTCATCTCGAACGGCTCCGCCAGCTCGGTCACCGACGCCTCGCCACCCGCCAGGCGCGCGAGCATCGCGCGGCGCGTCGGGTCGGCGAGCGCCGAAAAGATGCCGCTGAGCTGGTCTGACTCTGCCACCGTCACACTTAACCACCTAGTTAATTAACCACTAGGTTCACTATAGCGCCGCGCGGTGCCCCGTCAAGCCCTCGGAATAACCAGAAGCCGGGAAGGGTTGTCATATGCGATCCTCAGTACCCGGCCACTCGGCAGGGGAAAACACACCAAGACAAATCGCGTTGCGGGTTTCCGCGCGCGCGAGAAATTTCGAGGAGGCGTTGACCATGCCCAAGGACTACATCGACTGGCGCGAGAACGCCGCCTGCCGCGACATCGAACCCGAGCTGTTCTTCCCGGTTTCCGAACTGGGCCCCGGCGCTCGCCAGGTCGCGCAGGCGAAGGCCGTGTGCGGGGCGTGCCCGGTGCGCGCGCAGTGCCTGGACTACGCGCTCGACAACGGGCTCACCTCCGGCATCTTCGGCGGCACCACCGAGGCCGAACGCCGGAACCTGCTCCGCCGCAGCCGCGCCGCCTGAACCGCCGGGGACCTCACACAACGAGGCCCCCGGCCGGTGTCAACTTCGTTCCCTGTCATCGGGTAAGTAAGCTGGAACATATGATCACCGTGCGCAGATTGACCGTTTACGGCACCAGCTGGTGCCCCGACGTGAAGCGCAGCCGCGCATTGCTGGACGCCGGTGAGGTCGAGTACGACTACATCGATGTCGAAGCGGACGAAGCCGCCGAACAGGCCGTCAAGGAACTCCAGGGCGGCAACCGGAAGATCCCGACACTGGTCTGGCCCGACGGCACGCACCTCGTCGAGCCCACCGACCCCGAGCTGACCGCGCATCTGGAAGGCCGGTGAAGCTCGGCTTCGCGCTGGGCACCAGGGTGGTCGTGCGGTACCGCGTCGAAGGTGGGTTCACCGACGCACTCGGGTACCTGCGCGCGCTCGACGACACCACGTGTGAGGTCGAGACCAAGCGTGGCGTGTCGAGCATCGCGCTCGACGACATCGTGGCCGCGAAGGCCGTCCCGCCACCTCCGGCCCGCCGATGAACAGGCGCGAGCCGCGAACCCGTACCGGGCCGTCAGACCCGCAGCCCGGTCAGTACCCGGTGCGGTTCGGCACGGCCGAGCTGCTGCGTGACTGGGACCGCGACAACGCCTGGCTGCTCAGCGTCGACGGGGTCGCACAGTCCTATGTGGACCTCGACGATCCCGGGCATCTCGAGTTCGACTACGTACGCCGCATGGGCGACGTCGTCGACTCGCTGCCGCCAGGCCCGGTGGAGGCCGTGCACGTCGGCGGCGGCGCCTGCACGCTCCCCCGCTACATCGCCTTCACCAAGCCCGGCTCACGCCAGCTCGTGTTCGACGCCGACGACCGCCTCGTCGAGCTCGTCCGCGAACAACTCGACTTGCGCGGCGTGGCCGCGCTCAAGGTCAGGGTCTGCGACGGCCGCGACGGCGTCGCGACCAGGCGCGACAACTCGGCCGACCTGCTGGTGGTCGACGCCTATCAGCGCGCCGAGATGCCGGGCGGGCTCGCGACCGCCGAGTTCCTGCGTGACACCGCGCGGGTGCTGCGGCCGTCCGGGACGCTCCTGGTCAACATCTCCGACGGCCAGGGCCTCAAGTTCGCCAGGCGGGTGATGGCGACCGTCGCCTCGGTGTACCCGCACGTCCTGCTGCTCGCCGACCCCGGCGTCCTGCGCGGCAGGCGCTTCGGCAACCTGGTGCTCGCCGCGTCGAAACACGAGCTCCCGGTCGAGACGGTCGCGCGCCGCGCCGCGTCCGCCGTGTTCCCCGCGCGCTGTGTGAGCGGCACCGAACTGGAGAAACTGTTCGGCCGCGCGGAGATCTTCACCGACGAGACGCCGGTCGTCACCCCGCTGCCGCCGAACAACGCGCTCGGCCTCTAGCCAAGCTGTGAAGGGAGCCTTCACACAGCCCAGCGGGTCAAACTAGGCCCTCACATCGCCGCCAGATCAGACAAAAGCGACATCAATTGGCAAAAAGTCGCAACGTTAGTCCTTTGTGGACGCGTGTCGTCCGGCTGGGCACGCCGGCGTTCGCCGGAGAACCATGCCTCAGCGCGCGAAAAGGCCTTCGACCGAGTCGTCGTCGAACACGGCCTGGATGGCGTCGGCGAGCAGTGGCGCGATCGGCAGCACAGTGAGCTGCGGGAACCGCGAGCTGTCCGGGATCGGCACGGTGTCGGTGAGCACGACCTCCTTGATGCCGCACGCCGCGATCCGCTGCGCCGCGTCACCCGAGAGCACGGCGTGGGTCGCGGTGGTGACGACCTCGGTCGCGCCCTCGGCGAGCAGCAGCTTGGTCGCGCCGGTGACCGTGGCGCCGGTGTCGATCATGTCGTCGACCACCACGCAGAGCCTGCCCTCGACGTCGCCGACGACGGTGTGAATGCCCTTGTGCTCGCCTTCGAGGGTGTCGCGGCGCTGGATGATGGCCATCGGCGCGTCCAGCAGCTCGGCCCAGGTCTCGGCGAGCCGCACGCGGCCGGAGTCGGGGGCGACGACCGTGAAGTCCGCGCCCGCGTAGCGCGCGAGGATGTGCTCGGCGAGCATCGGCTGTGCCCGGAGGTGATCGACGGGGCCGTCGAAGAAGCCCTGGCCCTGCGCGGTGTGCAGGTCGACGGTCATGATCCGGTCCGCGCCCGCGGTGGCGAGCATGTCCGCGACCAGGCGGGCGGTGATCGGCTCGCGGCCGTAGTGCTTCTTGTCCTGGCGGGAGTACGGGTAGAACGGCAGCAGCACGGTGACCCGCTTCGCGCTGGCCCGCTTGAGCGCGTCGAGCATGATCAGGTGCTGCAGCAGCCACGTGTTGATCGGCCTGGTCTCGGTCTGCAGCACGAACGCGTCGCAGCCGCGGACCGACCGGTCGAAGCGGACGAAGCTCTCCCCGTTGGCGAACGTGTGCTCGGTCTGCGGGGTGATCGACACGCCGAGCTCGCTCGCGATCTCCTTGGCGAGCACCGGGTGCGAGCCGCCGGAGAAGAACATCATGCGCTTGGTCACGGTCGCCGTCATGATGGCGAGGTTAGTCTCAGGCGGCGACCAGCGGTTCCAGCAGGGCCGATCCGACCTCGGTCAGCTCGGCGGTGACCCACAACTCGCCTGGTCTCGGCCGTCCGGGCCGGACGTAGCCGCTGCGCACCAGCTCATGCGCGACGATCTGGTCACAGCAGAGCAGCCCGTCGATCCGCATATCGGGCTCGCAGCTGCACGTGATCTCCGCACGCCCGGCCGCCACCGCCCGCAACATCGCCCTGCCCCTGCTGGACAAGGTCCCCGGTAATCGCGTCTGTCCCATCCTGAACACCCGCCTTCACTGCCCATTGTGGTCTGGCTCACAACGATGCCGCGCCGACACGCCGAGCGGGACCGGCGAATTCCCCGGTCTTGCGACCAGGGTCATCCCTTATGCCGGGGTCAGGGAAGGGCAGCGCGGGCTCTGCCCCAGCTTTCCCTGTGGACGGGGCCGGCGGCGGTCCCTGCAGCCATCCGCCGGCCCCGTCATCTCAGAAGGCGAACACCGCGCCCGTCTCCGCGCGCATGACGCAGGTGTTCGCGAAGGTTTCGGTCATGCCGGTCCGCTTGCCGTGCCACCAGCCCTGCTCGGACACGGTCACCGGCGCATAGATCATCGGACAGTGGCGGTCGTCCGTGGCCACGGCTCTGACGTCACCGTTCGCATATTCGAGATCGGCGCAGGCGGCGGCCGCCAGCGGGTGCGTGCCGCCGGTGGGTGAACACTCGAGCACGCGGTAGCGGTCCACCACCGTGCTCAGGTGCGGCATGCTGACGGTGAGCAACAGCACCGACCGTGTCGGGACCAGTTCGTCCGCTTGGGCGCTCGGCGCGGCCGAGACGGCCATCGCCGCGCACGCCGCGGCGATGCCGATCGCGTAGGAACGCCTGATACGGCCCATGATGAAGACTCCTCACAACGTCGGAAACAATGCTCGGCCAACGCTAGAACCGTTGACGCACAATGGGTTCACTGCTGTGAACGATCGTGAACATTCACTCGTTCGCCAGCCGGGAGCGGCATTCGGACCGGCTACGCTGATCACCGCCGTCCACATCCTGAGAGGTTTTTCCGTGAGCAGCAGCACTTTTCCAGCCGACGTCGGGCACCGGATCAGGAAAGCCCGCCGAATACGGGGGTTGAGCCTGCGTACCACGGCCGAACTCGCCGGGTTCTCCCCCGGTTTTCTTTCCATGGTGGAAAACGGCACGCGCACACTGGACAGACTGAGCCACATCAGTGCGCTCGCCGACGCGCTGCGCGTCGCGCCGGGCGACCTGCTCGGCACCAGCCTTCCGTCCACTTCGCCACACTGGGACACCGCGGTGCGGGAGCTTCGGATCACGTTGCTGGCGGCTTCGTCTTCCGTTCGCCCGAACGAAACCTCGCCGGAACTCACCCGCGCGGTCGACGACGCGTCCTACCTGATGAACCACGGCGAGTACCTGATCCTGTTGCAGCGCTTGCCTTCGCTCGTCGACCGCTGCACGGATCTACGCCAGCTACTCCGGTTGTACCACAGTGTCTGCGTCCCGATGCTGCTCGACATCGGCCTGCTCGACCTGGCCGCCTTTGTCGTCGAACTCGCCCGCACGCATGCCGAAGTGCTCGGCGACCCGGTCGAGGACGCGGTGAACACGTTGTGGCGCAGCAAAACCTGCACGCGCGCGGGCGCGTGGACCGACGCAGCCGCAATGGCCGAACGCGCGCTCGCCGAGCTCTCCGGTTCACCGGCCGTCCGAGGCAGGCTCCATCTCGCCGCCGCACAGGCGGAAGTCCATTTCGATCACACGACCGCCTTCAGCCATCTGGCCGAAGCCGACCGGCTCGCGCGGTCCGCCGCGCCGGAAGCGTCGGCCGCGTTGCCGTTCACGCCCGCGCTGGTCCATTTCCACCGGATGCTGCGGCTGTACGACGTCGGGCGGTTCGATCAGATCATCGCGGCCGCGGACGCCCCGCATGACGTCACGAACCGGATGTACGCGGCGGGGATTCAGTTGATGGTCGGCTGTTCCTACGCGAGGGTCAGCGGGCAGGCCACGCGCGCGGTGACGCATCTGCAACGGGCGGAACGCATCGCGCCGCTCCCGACGCGGGTCGACGTGCACACCCGCCAAGCCGTTTCCTCACTGCTCAGCGCGTCGCCCGGCGGCAGCACCGCCCGCGAACTCCGCGGCATCGCCCACCGGATCGGGTTACGGGCGTAGCGTCGACTCGCGGACGACCAGTTCCGGCTTGTACACCACGGACTTGTGCTCATGCTGGCCCTCGCCCGAGGTCTCCGCGATCAGCAGCTCCGCCGCCGTCCGGCCCAGCCTGGCCGCGGGCTGGCGGACCGAGGTGAGCGGAACCGCGGCGGCCGCGGCGAATTCGATGTCGTCGTAGCCGACGATCGCCATCTCGTCGGGGACACGGACACCGGCGGCGACCATCGCCTGCAGCACCCCGAGCGCGAGCAGGTCGTTGGCGCAGAAGACCGCCGTGGGCCGCGGGGTGAACGCGAGCAGCCTCGCGCCAGCGTCACGTCCTGAAGCGACGTCGAGACCACCCGCGGCCAAGACGATCGGGTCGGGCAGTACAGAGCGCACCCCTTGCTCGCGATCGAGGCATTGGGCGAGCACCGCGGGACCGTTGACGAACGCGATGCGCCGATGGCCGCGGTCGAGCAGATGCCGCGCGGCGAGCGCGCCGCCCGCGACGTCGTCGACGGAGACCGAGCAGGCACCGGGCACCAAACGATCCACGAACACGTACGGGATCCCGTTGCGCCGCAAGCCGTCCACCGAGGCGTCGGTGACCGGGCTCAGCAGCACGCCGCGGACGCGTTGCTCCGCGAGCATGGCGAGGTAGGCCGTCTCGCGGTCGACACGCTGGCCGCTGTTGCAGGTGATGACGTTCAGGTCGGCCTCGTAGGCCGCCTCTTCGGCGCCGCGGGCGACATCGATGAAGAACGGGTTGGCCAGGTCCAGCACGAGCAACGCGAGCGTGCGGCTGCGGCCCGCGCGCAGTTGCCTGGCGGACTCGTCGCGGACGTAGCCGAGTTCTTCGATGACCGTCTGCACGCGCACGCGCGTCTCCGGCGAGACCACATGGGGGCGGTTGACGACGTTCGAGACCGTGCCGATCGACACGCCCGCCCGGCGGGCGACGTCTTTGATACCGACCATCCGACCTCACCCTTGCCGTGTGCCCGTGGCGGACCATACCATGTGGATGAAACGTTTCAATCATCGGCGCGGGGGTCCGGATGGACGCGGTGAAAGCAAAACTGGCCGGTCAACGCATAGAAACGCCGTCGTGGGCGTATGGCAACTCGGGGACCAGGTTCAAGGTGTTCACCCAGCCGGGCGTCCCGCGGTCCCCCGAGGAGAAGATCGACGACGCCGCGCAGGTCCACGCCTTCACCGGGGCCGCGCCGAGCGTCGCGCTGCACATCCCGTGGGACAAGGTCGACGACTACGGCGCGCTCGCCAGGTACGCGCGGGACGCCGGGGTGGCGGTCGGCACCATCAACTCCAACGTGTTCCAGGACGACGACTACAAGCTCGGCAGCGTCACCAACCCCGATCCGGCGGTGCGCCGCAAGGCGGTCGATCACCTGCTGGAATGTGTCGACGTGATGGACGCGACCGGCTCGCGCGACCTCAAGCTCTGGTTCTCCGACGGCACGAACTACCCCGGCCAGGACGACATCCGCGACCGGCAGGACCGGCTCGCCGAAGCGCTCTCGACCGTCTACAACAGACTAACCGGCGACCAGCGGATGCTGCTGGAGTACAAGCTTTTCGAGCCCGCGTTCTACACCACCGACGTCCCGGACTGGGGCACGTCCTACGCGCATTGCCTGAAACTCGGCGACCGCGCGACGGTGTGCGTCGACACCGGGCACCACGCGCCGGGCACGAACATCGAGTTCATCGTCGCTTTCCTGCTCAGGGAAGGCAAACTGGGCGCGTTCGACTTCAACTCGCGGTTCTACGCCGACGACGACCTGATGGTCGGCGCCGCGGATCCGTTCCAGCTCTTCAGGATCCTCTACGAGGTCGTGCGCGGCGGCGGGCTCGAGTCCGTTTCGTTCATGCTCGACCAGTGCCACAACATCGAGCTCAAGATCCCGGGGCAGATCCGCTCGATCTGCAATGTCCAGGAGGCGACGGCCAAGGCGTTGCTGGTCGACCGCGCGGCGCTGAAGTCCGCTCAGGACAGTGGGGATGTCTTGGCAGCCAACGATGTCTTCATGGACGCCTACAACACCGACGTCCGCCCGCTGCTCGCCGAGCTGCGGACCGAGCGAGGACTCGATCCCGATCCCGTCGCCGCCTACCGGCGCTCGGGGTACCAGGAGAAGATCGCCGCCGAACGCGTCGGCGGCGAGCAGGCGGGATGGGGCGCGTGAACGAGCTGATCGGCCGGTCGAACCGGCTCGGGTCCGACCCGGCCAACACGAACTTCGCGGGCGGCAACACCTCCGCCAAGGGCACCGGGACCGACCCGGTCACCGGGCAGCCGGTGGATCTGTTGTGGGTCAAGGGCTCCGGCGGTGACCTCGGCACGCTCACCGCCGACGGGCTGGCCGTGCTCCGGCTCGACCGGCTCCGCGCGCTGGTCGACGTCTATCCCGGACCCGACCGCGAAGACGAGATGGTCGCCGCGTTCGACTACTGCCTGCATGGCCGCGGCGGCGCGGCGCCGTCCATCGACACGGCCATGCACGGGCTGGTCACCGCCGCGCATGTCGATCACCTGCACCCGGACGCCGGCATCGCGCTCGCGACGGCGGCTGACGGCGAGAAGCTGACCGAGCAGTGCTTCGGCGACCGCGTGGTCTGGGTGCCGTGGCGGCGGCCCGGCTTCCAGCTCGGGCTGGACATCGCGGCGGTCGAGCGGGACAACCCGGCCGCGATCGGCTGCATACTCGGCGGGCACGGCATCACCGCGTGGGGCGCGACCTCCGACGAGGCCGAGTCGCACTCGCTGGAGATCATCCGC
The DNA here is from genome assembly GCF_042734395.1 of Amycolatopsis sp. NPDC059657. NCBI lineage: Bacteria > Bacillati > Actinomycetota > Actinomycetes > Pseudonocardiales > Pseudonocardiaceae > Amycolatopsis > Amycolatopsis sp. NPDC059657. The sequence continues at coordinate 47,850 of NZ_JBHWEB010000048.1, forward strand.
GCGGCGACGGCGTTCCTCGAAAAGCACGGACGGCCCGACCCGTTCGGCCCGGAAATCCCCCGCTACCAAGCCGATCCCGACCGGCTCGCGAAGGCGGCCGCACTGGCGCCGGTGCTGCGCGGGCTCGTCTCGACCGACCGGGCACAGCTCGGCCATTTCACCGACGCCGCTCCGGTGCTCGACTTCCTCGCCCATGCCGAGCATCCCCGGCTGGCCGCGCTCGGCACCTCGTGCCCTGATCATTTCCTGCGGACCAAGGTGCGCCCGCTCGTGCTCGACCTGCCGCCGTCGACGCCGTTCGACAAGGTCGTCACCCGGCTCAGGGAGCTGCACGAGGCGTACCGCGAGGACTACCGCGCCTACTACGAGCGGCACGCGACGCCCGACTCCCCCGCGATGCGTGGCGCCGACCCGGCGATCGTGCTCGTTCCCGGCATCGGCATGTTCTCGTTCGGCGCCGACGCGCAGACGGCCAGGGTCGCCGGCGAGTTCTACCTCAACGCGATCAACGTCATGCGCGGCGCCGAAGCCGTGTCGACCTACGCGCCCATCGAGGAGCGCGAGAAGTTCCGCATCGAATACTGGGCGCTCGAGGAGGCCAAGCTCGCCCGCCGCCCGAAGCCGAAACCCCTGCAGGGCCGGGTCGCGCTGGTCACCGGTGCCGGATCGGGCATCGGCAAGGCGATCGCGCGGCGGCTCGCGGCCGAAGGCGCGTGCGTGGTCGTCGCGGACATCGACGCCGAGGCCGCACACGCCGTCGCGGACGAGCTCGGGCAGGTGGCCGTCGCGATGGACGTCACCGACGAGGCCTCGATCGACGCCGCGTTCGCCGCGGGCGCGCTCGCGTTCGGCGGGATCGACCTGGTGGTCAACAACGCGGGCCTGTCGGTGTCGAAGCCGCTGCTGGAGACGACGGCCGAGGACTGGGACCGCCAGCACGACGTGATGGCGCGCGGGTCGTTCCTCGTCTCGAAGGCGGCGGCGCGCCAGATGATCGCACAGGGACTCGGCGGCGACATCGTCTACATCGCCAGCAAGAACGCCGTGTTCGCGGGACCGAACAACATCGCGTACAGCGCGACCAAAGCCGACCAGGCGCACCAGGTCCGGCTGCTCGCCGCCGAACTCGGCGAGCACGGAATCCGGGTCAACGGCGTCAACCCCGACGGAGTGGTCCGCGGCTCCGGGATCTTCGCCGGCGGCTGGGGTGCTCGGCGCGCGGCCGTCTACGGGGTTCCCGAGGAGGACCTCGGCGCGTTCTACGCCCAGCGTTCGCTGCTCAAGCGGGAAGTGCTGCCGGAGCACGTGGCCAACGCGGTGTTCGTGCTGACCGCGGGCGAGCTGAGCCACACGACCGGGCTGCACGTGCCGGTGGACGGCGGGGTCACCGGGGCGTTCCTGCGGTGAGTGTCTTCGCCGCGGTCGACCTCGGCGCGTCCAGCGGGCGAGTGATGACCGCCGACAGCGCCACACTCGAACTCCGGGAGGCACATCGGTTCCCCAACCGGCCCGTGCGGACCGGACGCACGCTGCACTGGGACATTCTCGGGCTGTACCAAGGCGTGCTGGACGGCCTGCGTGCCGCCGGGCCGGTCGACGGCATCGGCGTCGACTCGTGGGCGGTCGACTACGGACTGCTCGACGCGTGGGGCACGCTGGTCGGCAATCCCATCCACTATCGCGACGAGCGGACCTCCTACGCGGTACGGCCGCCGGGGCTCTATGCCGCGACCGGCATCCAGTTCCTGCCGATCAACACGATCTTCCAGCTCGGCGTGGAGCACCGGCCCGCGTCGAAACTGCTGCTCATCCCCGACCTGATCACCTACTGGCTGACCGGGAACTCCGGCACCGAACTGACCAACGCCTCGACCACCGGCCTGCTCGATCCCCGTACCCGCGGCTGGTCGGCGAAAGCGTTCGCGCTGATCGACCGCGATCCCGGTTTGTTCGCACCGCTGCGACGGCCCGGTGACTTCGCCGGGCACCTGCTTCCCTGGGTCGGCAAGGAAACCGGGCAGTCCGCGCCGGTGTACACGGTCGGCTCGCACGACACGGCTTCGGCGGTGGCGGCCGTGCCCGCGGTGGACGAGAACTTCGCGTACATCTCCTCGGGCACGTGGTCACTGGTCGGCGTCGAACTGCCGGAGCCGATCCTCACGGCCGAGGCCGAGGCGGCCAACTTCACCAACGAACTCGGTGTCGACGGGCAAGTTCGCTTCCTGCGCAATGTGATGGGCCTGTGGCTGCTCGAAGAATGCCGTCGCGAATGGACAGTCGACCTCGGCACGCTCTTGGCCGAAGCAGCGACCTTGCCCAAACGAGCCGTCGTGGACGCCACGGATCCGCGTTTCCTGCCCACCGGCGAGATGACGGCCAGGATCGCACAGGCCTGTCGGGAAACCGACCAGCCGGAGCCGGAAACCCCCGCCGAATTCACCCGTTGTGTCCTAGACAGTCTCGCGGAGGCTTATCGCGCGGCGATCGAAGACGCCGCACGGCTTTCCGGCCGTCGCGTCGACGCGGTCCACATCGTCGGCGGCGGCGCTCGCAACACACTGCTCTGCCAGCTGACGGCCGACGCCTGCGGGCTGCCGGTGGTGGCCGGTCCCGTCGAGGCCACCGCACTCGGCAATATCCTTGTGCAGGCACGGGCCGCCGGCGCGATCAGCGGTGATCTCCGCGAACTGGTGCGCAGGACGCAATCATTGCAGCACTTTGCTCAAGAGTAATAATATTAGTAATGAATTATGTCCGGCTGTCCTGTTGACCTTTCGGCGGCGCATCACAAGACTTCAGGATCATGGCATCGTTTTCCGCGGTCCTCGCCCTGCTCGCTTCGCTGTTACCCGCGCCGCAGCCCGCCGCGGGCTGGACGGTCAGCCTCTCAGGCAAAGTGACTGCCGAAGTCACCCAGACCGCGGCAGGCGGGCTGACGTTCGGCGTCACCCGAGCGGGACGGCGAGTGCTGGAGCCCGCGCCGCTCGGCGTGCGGACCGCGACCGCCGACCTGACGAAGAACCTGCGTTTCCTGAGCCGTAGCACCAGGACCGTGGACGAGCGGTACACGATGACCACCGGCAAAAAGCTGCAGCGCCAGGCCCGCTCCGCCGAAACCACGCTGGCCTTCGCCGGCGACGGCGGCGTCCGGCTGAACCTGATCGTCCGCGCGTCGGACGACGGCGTCGCCTACCGCTACACGCTGCCGTCCGCCGCGACGATCACCGGCGAGGCGTCGGCGTTCACGCTGCCCGCCACCGCTCCGGCCTGGCTGCTCCCCTACAGTCCGAACTACGAGAACACCCGCGTCGAAACGACGGCTTCGGGTGCCGCGGCAGGCGATTTCGGGTTCCCGTCCCTGTTTTCGGTCGGCGACGACTACGTGCTGCTCTCCGAGTCCGATGTGGACGGACGCTACTCCGGCGCCAGGCTCACGCACGCGGCGGGCTCCGGCACGTATTCGATCAAGCTCGCGGACGCCCAGGTGCCCGGCGTCCTGCGCACGCCGTGGCGGACGGCGATCGTCGGCGACCTCGCGACGGTCACCGGCTCGACCCTCACCGACGATCTCGCGAGCCCGTCCAAGCTCGCCGACACCTCGTGGATCCGGCCGGGCAAGGTCGCCTGGTCCTGGCTGTCCGAGCACAGCAGCCCCGGCGATCCCGCGCGGCAGAAGCAGTACATCGACTTCGCCGCCCGCAACGGCTGGCCGTATGTGCTGATCGACGAGGGCTGGGACGCCTCCTGGGTGCCCGAAGTGACCCGCTACGCGCGCGCTCGCGGCGTCGACGTGCTGCTCTGGTTCCACTGGACGCTGCTGGACACCCCCGAGGAACGGGAGAGCAGGCTCGCGCAGGTGAAGTCCTGGGGCGTGGCCGGCGTGAAGGTCGACTTCATGGACTCGGACTCGCAGGCCACGTTCGCCTGGTACGACCAGATCACCGCGGCGACCGCGAAACACCAGCTCATGGTCAACTTCCACGGCGCGACCATTCCGCGCGGGCTGCAGCGCACCTGGCCGCATGTCATGAGCTTCGAGGCCGTCCGCGGCGCCGAGCAGTTCCGCACCCGCGCGGCCACGAACACCATGTTCCCGTTCACCCGCAACGTGGTCGGCAGCATGGACTACACGCCGACCGCGTTCGTGGTGAGCGATCGCGACACCACCGACCTGCACGAGGTCGCGACGTTCCTGGTGTACGAGTCGGGCTGGCAGCACGGCGCCGACAAGCCGGAGAACTACCAGGCGCGGCCAGAGGCACTGCGCACATTGGACCAGCTGCCGACCGTCTGGGACGAGACCAGGCTGCTGAGCGGCCGCCCAGGGCAAGAAGCCGTCGTCGCGCGGCGCTCGGGTGAGCGCTGGTTCGTCGGCGGGCTGTCCGCGCAGGCCGCGAAGACGTTCGACCTGCCGTTGAGCTTCCTCGGCGGTGGCAGCTGGCTCAGCGACACCCTGCGCGACGGGTATCTCCGCGACTTCCGCACGGTCGGCTCGGCCGATCGGCTGGCGGTGCCGACGGCCACGAACGGCGGGTTCGTCTCGATACTCTGCCCCGCCAAGCCAGGCCGGACGAGCTGCGACGAGCCGGTCCGGCAGGTGCCGCGCACCACGCTGACCGTCACGCCGCCGTCGGCCGAGGGCACCACAGTGGACGTGACCGGGACGTTCAAGCCGGACGCCGCGATCACCGACGTCCGGCTCGCCGCGACCGCACCGTCGGGCTGGTCGGTGACCGGCCCGACGCTCACCCGCGCCACACTGGCGGCGGGCGAGACGCTCTCCGGGACCTGGCGCTTCACCAAGGCCGATCAGTCCGTCGGCACCACGGACTTGCCGGTCGTGGCCACGTACCGCTTCCCCGGCGACCCGGCCGGTCTCCCGGTGCATGTCGAATCCGTGGTCCAGACCTTCGTGCCGCCGCCGAACCCGGCCGGAACCACGCAGGTCAGCGACCTGCCGTTCCTGGCGGAGAGCAACGGCTACGGTCCCGTCGAGCGGGACAGGTCCAATGGGGAGGACGCGGGCGGAGACGGGCACACGCTGTCGATCGGCGGCACGCAGTACGCCAAGGGCATCGGCATGCACGCGCCCGGTTCGGTCACCGTGTGGCTCGGCGGCGCCTGCTCGACCTTCAAGGTGAGCGTCGGCATCGACGACGAGGTCACCTCACCCGGTTCGGTCACGTTCCGCGTTCTCGCCGACGGCCGCCCGCTGGCCGACACCGGCGTCGTCCACAGTGGCGACGGCGCGAAACCGGTCACTGTGGACGTCACCGGGGTGCGGCGATTGACGCTGGAAGCGACCGACGGCGGCGACGGAAAGAATTTCGACCACGCGGACTGGGCCACCCCGGTTCTTGGCTGTGCGTAATTGGCTATGCTCGGCCACGGAGGGGGATCCGGATAATCCACAAAGGAATCCCTGATGCCGAAAACGGTTGGGTGGAACGGTTTCGTCGACACGCAGACCCAGGCGGAGTACGAGCGGTTGAGCCTGTTGGAGCAGATCTTTGATCCGTTCAGCCTGCGCAATCTCGACCGTTTCGGAATCCGGCCGGGATGGCGGTGCCTCGAAGTCGGCGCGGGCGCCGGTTCGGTCGCCCGGCGGATGGCGGAACTCGCGGGCGGCGAACATGTCGTCGCCACCGATCTCAGCCTGAAGTTCCTGGGACCGCTGGAAGAACTCGGCGTCACCGTGCTCCACCACGACATCACGGCCGACCCCGCGCCCGGCGAGTTCGACCTGATCCACACCCGTTTCGTGCTCGACCATTTGGCCGAGCGCGAAACGGTGCTCAAGCGGCTGGCGTCCTGGCTGCGGCCGGGTGGCTGGCTGCTCGTCGAAATGGCGACCACCCTGCCCGAATTGTCCTCCGACCCCGATGTCCGGCGGTCGATGGAAACACTCGGCCTGGTGTTGTCCCAGCGAGTGGGTACCGATCCCAATTTCGCTCGCACACTGCCGTTGCCACTGGAACACGCCGGGCTCGTCGGCTGCGATTCCGAAGGCCTGATCATGCCCGCCCGCGGCGGCTCACCCTTGGCGCATTTCCTTCGTTCGACCACCCGGCTCGTCGAGGCGCACGCCGTCGAGACCGGGCTCGTCACCCAAGACGTGCTCGACTCCGCATACGCGACCTACGACGACCCGACCTTTGTCGACTACTCGTGGATGACCGTCGCCGCGTGGGGGCAGCGCTGAGGGTTCCCAACGGGTGAACCCCGGAATAGCTCGCGGGACGGCTGGGTTGCCGACCCATATGACTGAGACATATCGCGCCGTCGAGTTCTCCGAGTACGGCGACTCCAGCGTGCTCAAGGTGGCCGAGCGCCCGGTTCCGGCGCCGGGCCCCGGCCAGGTCCGGATCACCGTCCGTGCGGCTTCGGTCAACCCGATCGACTGGAAGATCCGCAGCGGGAAGGCGTTCCCCGCGCGGTTCCCGGCGATCCCCGGCGGGGACATCGCCGGTGTGGTCGACGCGGTCGGCGACGGCGTCACCGAGTTCGCCGTCGGCGACGAGGTGCTGGGTTCGGCGACCGGCGGCGGCTACGCGGAGGTCGTGCTGGCCGAGGTCGCCGCGCTCACCGCCAAGCCCGCCAAGCTCTCGTGGGAGCAGGCCGCGGCGATCCCGGCCGTCACCAAGACCGCGTACCGGGCGCTCGGCCTGCTCAACCTCGCAAAGGGCGAGACGCTCGTGATCGACGGTGCCGCGGGCGGGGTCGGGACCGTCGCGCTGCAGCTCGCGGTGCGCCGCGGGCTGACGGTGATCGGCACCGCGAGCGAGTCCAACCACGAGTACCTGCGCTCACTCGGCGCGATCCCCGTGATCTACGGCGGCGGCCTGGCCGACCGCGTGCGCGCCGCGGCTCCCGGCGGGGTCGACGCGGCACTCGACGCCTCCGGGCGCGGCTCACTGCCCGCGCTGATCGAGCTGACCGGCGGCACCGAGCGGGTGATCACCATCGCGGCCCCGGACGCCGCCGACCACGGCGTGCGGTTCACCGGCGGCAGCCCGTCCGAGGAAGTCCCCGGCGCGCTCGCCGACGGCACCCAGCTGGTCGCCGACGGGCACCTCCAGCTCCCCGTCGCGGGCACCTACCCGCTGGCTGAGGCCGGCGCGGCACAGGACGAGAGCGAAGCGGGCCACGTGCGCGGCAAGCTGATCCTCCTGCCGTGAACCTCGTGAGCGGCGACCCGTTAGGGTGTCGGCGGGTCGCTGCTCTCGGGGAGGGAAGTCTTGGCGCGGAAGCGGATTCCGGTGCTCATCGTCGCGGGTTTCCTGGGCTCCGGTAAGACGACGCTGCTCAACCACCTGCTCACCAATGACCAGGGCGCGCGCATCGGCGTGATCATGAACGACTTCGGCGCCATCGGCGTGGACGCCATGTCGGTCGCCGGGCAGGTCGACGCCATGGTCTCGCTGTCCAACGGCTGCCTGTGCTGCGCGGTCGACGCACGCGGGCTCGACGCCATGCTGGGCAAGCTCTCCGAGCCCAAGGCGAAGATCGACGTCATCGTGATCGAGGCGAGCGGCCTCGCCGAGCCCCGCGACCTGATCCGCCTGATGATCGCCAGCGAGAACCAGGCGATCACCTACGGCGGCCTGATCGAGGTCGTCGACGCGGCCGAGTTCGACGAAACCCGCGCGCGGCACCCCGAGCTGGACCAGCACCTCCGCTTCGCGGACCTGGTACTGCTCAACAAGACCGACCGGGTGCCCGAGCCCGAGCGGCAGCGGCTCACCGCGCTGCTCGCCGACCTCGCGCCCGGCACGCCCGTGCTCGCGACCGAGTTCGGCCGTATCGACCCCGAGCTGTTCTTCGACCCCGAGCCGCGGCCCAAGACCGGTCAGCTGTCGTTCGACGACCTGCGCCACGACCACACGGACCACGCGGATCACTCCGAGCACATCCACGCCGCCTACGAGAGCGTCGAGTTCGTCTCCGAGCGTCCGCTCAACCCGCGCAGGCTGGTGAAGTTCCTCGAAGCCCGCCCACGCGGCCTCTACCGCATCAAGGGCTTCATCGACTTCGGCCCGAGCGCGGACCGGCAGAAGTTCGCCATGCAGTCCGTCGGCGCGTTCCTCCGCTTCGAACGGACCCGCTGGGCCCGTGACGAGCGGCGTCGCACCGAACTGGTGCTCATCGGCGCAGGCATCGACAGCCAGGCCGTGCACGCCGACCTCGCGGCTTGTGTGGAAGACGACCCACCTCAGGCCGACGAACGCGGCATGCTGTTGGTCCTGCGGCACACCGAGTCCTGAAATTCACCTCCCCAGTTCGAGGATGTCAAGTTGACCAAGCGTTTCCTCGCGACCACGATCCTCGCCGTGACCACCCTGTTGGCCGGCGCGCTGCCGGCGGATGCGGACACCGCCACGTTCGCCCGTGAGCTGCCCCTCCCCTACGAAGGGGACGCCGACCAGGTGGTGACGGTCGTCGGCGCCGACGAGACCGCGACCACCGCGGAACTCACGGCCTGGCGCAGGTCCGGCTCGGGCTGGCGGGTCGTGCTGGGCCCGGTCAGCGCGTTCGTCGGCAAGCAGGGCATCGGCGAGGCCAGTGAAACCACCTCCCACACCCCGGCGGGCGTCTGGACGCTCACCGAAGGCTTCGGCAACGAGCCCGACAACGGCTACAAGATCCCGTACCTCCAGATCGACGACAACGACTGGTGGGTCTCCGACACCGAGTCCGAGTTCTACAACCAGTACTACCGCTGCGCACCCGGCGAGTGTCCCTTCAACGAGGAGGCGGGCGAAGACCTCGGCACCGTTGGCCGGGCCTACGACCGCGCCGCCGTCATCGACTACAACCGCGACCCGGCCACCCCGGGCGCAGGCTCCGCCTTCTTCCTCCACGTGTCCACCGGCAGGCCCACCGCGGGCTGCGTCTCCATTCCCGCGCCCGAGCTGGACAAGCTCCTGAAGTGGCTCGACCCGGCCAAGGAACCGGTCATCGACATCGGCATCGCCTGACGCTGAGCCCGGCTTTCGGACGGGTGTGAGCGTGTGCGTTTTCGGCCGTTGGACGGCCCAAAACGCGCTCGCTCAGCTCAGGCCGAGCCGGCTGAAACGGCCTTTGTTCCGACGGGCTGCCGATCGGCCAGGCAGCGAGGGGGCCCTTGGGTGCTTACTACGCACCGCGGGGCACCCTCGCTTCGGCCACCTGGTCCACCGGGGGCCGGGGTGGGCTTGGGCCGCCCTTACCCGCCTGGCCTTGTCAGAACGGGGGCTCGCCGCCCACCCCCGCTCCCACCGGGACCGGCGGCGAAGCCCAAGGCGACTCGGCGGGCCCGCCGCCGCCTCGGCTCGCCTTGGCGAGCTTGGCCGTGACCCAGCGCAGCGAGGGCCCGATCTCCTCGACGTCGAGTTCGACCACCGTGCGTTTCTCGCCGTCTTTTGTCTCGTACGACCGCTGTTTCAGTCTGCCTTGGACGATCACGCGATCACCGCGGTTCAGTGACTCGGCCACGTTTTCGCCCGGCTGCTTCCATAAGTTGCATCTCAGCGCGATCTTGTCCTTGTCCCGCCATTCGCCGGACTCGCGGTCCAGCATGCGGTGCGTCGAGATGACGGTGAAGTTGGCGACGCCCGCGCCGGACGGGGTGAACTTCAGTTCCGGGTCCGCTGCGAGGTTTCCGACGACCGTGATCACGGTTTCTCCGGCCATGATGTGCTCCTTGCTCGTTCGCGGGCTCCCCCGCCTGCCGGGGTAGCTCAACCGCTCACGACCATCGGAACACAGGGGTCCGACACTTTCGCGAACCCTCGGCAGCGCGTGCGGGAATCGAACCCGCGTCGCCCGGGTGAAAACCGGGAGTCCGTGCCACTGGACCAACGCGCCCTGCGCCTCGGCACCGATGTGAGGAGTCGAACCCCAATGCCCGGGTTTGGAATCCGGGCAGTCCCCTGGACACACCGGCAAACAAAAAAGCCGCCGATCGGCATGACCGACGGCGGCTCCTTGCGTGACAAGTGTTGTCACGCAAGGAAACCGCCTCCGGGTTCACGCCACGACTCGCTCATGCCGCCCAGTCTGGCCGCCCACCCCCTGCCCGGTCAACGCAGAGTTACCACTCGCTCGCGCGGGCAGGTGCTATTAAGTGAAGGGCAAAGGTGGCGTGCGCTGGGCTGGTTTGGTGAGGGCCTCCCTCACCCAGTTCGGTGTGGTGAAGGGAGCCTTCACCAAGCTATGCGTGGTGAACTAGGCCCTCACGTGTGCTGATCACACCACGACGAGCGCGCAACCTAGCTTTGCTAGGCCGGCGCCTACGCGAGCCGAGCATGGAGCGAAAGGAAGAATCCGGACGTTGAACGGCCAGATTCTTCCTTTCGCGAAGAGAAACTCACCTAACGCGGACGAACGCACGGGTCAGAAGTTGTATTGGCCGATGTTGTCCTTGGTGAAGACCGTGGGCGGGCCGAGGATGACCTCGGCCTTCTTGCCGATCGTGTATTCGCCGAGTGAGCCCGCGGTGAACTTCTCGCCCTCGGCGCCGGTGATGCGGCCCGAAATGAGGGAGGCCGCGGCGATGGTGGCGAGGTAGCCGAGCTTGGCGGGCTCCCAGAGTGCCAGTGCTTTGACCGTTCCGTCGTTGACGTACTCGCGGAGCTGGTTGGGGGTGCCGAGGCCGGTCAGCGCGACCTTGCCCTTGTACTCCGAGGAGCTGAGGTAGCGCGCGGCGGCGGCGAGGCCGACCGTGGTCGGGGCGATGATGCCCTTCAAACCTGGGTGGGCCTGCAGGAGGCCCTGGGTCTTCTGGAACGACATCTGGTCTTCGTCGTTGCCGTAGACGGTGTCGACCAGTTTGAGGCCGGCGTACTTGGGCTTGGCGAGCTCGTCTTTCATGATCGCGATCCAGGCGTTCTGGTTGGTCGCGTTGGCGGTCGCCGAGAGGATCGCGATCTCGCCGGTGCCGCCGATGGCGTCGGAGATCAGCTCGACCTGCTTGACCGCGATCTCGGTGGAGTCGACCTGGTTGATGAACAGGTCGCGCGCGTCGGGCGCGACGTCGGAGTCGAGGGTGACGACCTTCATGCCCTGCGCCCGTGCGGCCTTCAACGCCGGCGCGACCGCGTTCTGGTCGTTCGCCGCGAGCAGGAGCGCGTCCTGGCGCTGCTGGGCGGCGGTGTTGATGTACGTGACCTGGGAAGCCGCGCTCGCGTCCGAAGGACCGGTCGCCTTGTACTCGCCCTTGACCTCGCCTGCCGCCTGCTCGACGCCCTTGCCGACCACCGAGAAGTACGGGATGTTCACCGCTTTGGGCAAGTAGGTGAACTTGAGGCCGGTCTTCAGCTCGGCCTGCGCGTTGGCCGCGCCGGTGGAGCCGGACGGGCCGTTCTGCTTGGCGCCGCTGTCCTTGGTGGTGCCGCCACACGCGGTCAGCAGGAGCGCGAGCGCGGTGACGGTGGCCAGTTTTCGGATCATCTTGTCGCTTCCTTCAGTATGGAACGGCCGGCCCGCCAGCGCGCGAACCGGACCGCGCTCGGCGGCGCGAGCACGCCGACGAGCAGCAGCAGGCCGGTGACGATGGTGAGCGTTTCGGTCGACACGTCGTCGAGGATCAGCAGATTCCGCAGGCCGCCGAGCAGCAGCACCCCGGCGATCACCCCGCCGAGCGAGCCGGTGCCGCCGAAGATGGAGACCCCGCCGAGCAGGACGGCCGCGACGACGGCGAGTTCGAGTCCGGTGCCGTTGTCCGCACGCGCGCTGGAGAAACGCAGTGTGTAGACGACACCGGCGAGCGCGGCGACCGCGCCGGTCAGTGTGAACAGGATCAGTTTCGTGCGCTTGACCCTGATGCCGGAGAACCGCGCGGCCTCGGTGTTCGCGCCGATCGCGTAGACGGCCCTGCCGAACGAACTACCGTGCAGCAGCACGCCGAAGACGACCGCGAGCACGACGAAAACCACTATGGGATAAGGGAAATCCGTGCCGGGGACGGGCGTGGTGCCGAACTGCGTGTAGCTCGCGGGGAAGTCCGCCACGGCCGTGTCGCCGAGCAGCACGAGCGCGAGCCCGCGGTACAACGCGAGCGTCCCGATGGTGACGGCCAGCGATGGCAGGCCGAGCCCGGTGACCAGAAACCCGTTGACAGCACCGCACAACGCGCCGGCCAAGATCACGATCGGCAGGATCGTCTCGAGCGGAAGACCGGCGTTCCACAGCGTCCCGATCAGGGCGCTCGACAATCCCAGCACCGACGCCACCGAAAGGTCGATCTCGCCCGCGACGATGACCAACGTGAGCGGCAACGCGATCAAGGCGATCTCGCCGATGTCGAGGCCGAGATAGAAAAGGTTCTTGCCGTTCAGGAAATCGCCGCCACCCACCACGGCGACGACCACGACGGCGAGCACGAGCACCGTTTCCCAGCGCAGCAGGCGTTCACGCATGGTGGTCCGCCTTCCGCCGGTCGGGACGCAACGCGGCGGCGAGGCGCAGCGACACGATTCTGTCGACTGTGATCGCCGCGAGCAGGAGCGCGCCGGTGATCGCCTGCTGCCAGAACGCGGGCACGCCCAGCACGATCAGGCAGCTGGTGATCGTGCTCAGCAGCAACGCGCCCAGCGCGGCGCCCAGCACGCTCCCGGAGCCGCCGAAGATGGCGACCCCGCCGACCACGACCGCGGCGACGACCTGGAGTTCGAGCCCGGTGCCCGCCGCCGCGTCGACCGTCCCGTAGCGCGCCATCCACAGACCGCCCGCGAGTCCCGCGACCGCGCCGGAGACGGCGAACGCGGCGAACACGCGCCGCCGCACCGGAATCCCGGCGAGCATGGCCGCTTCGGGATGCGACCCGATCGCGTAAAGCTCTCGACCCGAGCGATACGAACGCAGGTACAAGGCCGCCGCGACGACCACGACGACCGTGATCAGCACCAGGTACGGCACGCCGAGCACGCGTCCGCTGCCGAGCCCGAGCAGCGACTGCGGCAGATCGGCGGCGTTGACCTGAGTGCCGTGCGCGAGCGCGAAATCCAGCCCGCGGAACACGTACAGCGTGCCGAGCGTGACCACCAGGCTCGGCACCCGGCCCAGCGACACCACCAGGCCGTTCACGATCCCGCACACCAGCCCGAGCGCGACGCCGAGCAGCAGCGCGCCCGCGGCCGGGATCCCGGGATGCGCGGCCACCACCGACGCGGTGATGAACGCCGAGAGCCCCAGCACCGAGCCGACCGACAGGTCGACGTTGCGGGTCACCACCACGATCGTCTGGCCGACCGTCAGCAACGCGATGATCGAGGCGTTGAGCAGCAGATCGCGCAGGCTCTGCGGTTGCACGAACCGGGGATTGGCCACCGCCGTCCCGGCCACCACGAGCACCAGCACCAGCCCGACACCCAGCTCACGGATGCGCCCGGCGCGATCGAGCAGGCGCCGCGCGCCGCGCTCCGGCTCGACGCTGTCGGTGCGTGCCTCCACGTGCGCGGTCATCCGCGACCAGCCGCGGCGAGCGCGATCGACTCCTCGGTCAGCGGCGCGGTGAGCTCGGCGGCGAGCCTGCCCTCGTGCATCACCAGCACCCGGTCGGCCATGCCGAGCACCTCGGGCAGCTCGGAGGAGATCATCAGCACCGCGACGCCGTCGGCCGCCAGCTCCGAGAGCAACCGATGCACTTCGGCTTTGGTGCCGACGTCGATGCCGCGCGTCGGCTCGTCGACGATGAGCACTTTCGGCTTACGGGACAACCACTTCGCGAGCACGACCTTCTGCTGGTTGCCGCCGGAGAGCACGCTCGCCGGGTCGCTCAGCTTCGCGAACTTGAGCCGCAGTTTGACCGCCCAGTCCTGCGCGAGCGCGCGCTCGTCGCGGCGGCGCATGATCCCGCCCTTGCTCAGCCTGCCGAGCGACGCGAGCGCGGCGTTGCGTTCGATCGACGCGTCCATCACCAGCCCCTGCTGCCGCCGGTCCTCCGGCACGAACCCGATACCCGCGGCCATCGCGGCGCTCGGCGAACCGGCGGGCAGCACACGGTCTCCGACACGCACCTCTCCCGCGTCGAGCTTGTCGATGCCGAACACCGCGCGCGCGACCTCGCTGCGCCCCGCGCCGACCAGCCCCGCGAGCGCGACGATCTCGCCCGCGCGCAAGTCGAACGAGACGTCGACGAAAACGCCCTCGCGGGTGAGCCGCCGCGCGGACAGCAGCACCTCGCCGGGTTCCGTGTCCTGCTTGGGAAACAGCGCTGAGAGCTCGCGCCCGACCATGCGTTTGACCAGCTCGTCCGGGGTGGTCTGGTCCAGTGGTCCGGACCAGACGTGGCCACCGTCGCGCAGGACGGTCGCTTCCTCGCAGAGCTCGAAAACCTCGTCGAGACGATGTGAGACGAACAAGACCGCGACCCCCTGTCCCAGCAACGCACGCACGACGCCGAACAGCCTTTCGACCTCGGCCGCGGAGAGCGCGGCGGTCGGCTCGTCCATCACGATCACGCGCGCGTCGAAGGAGAGCGCTTTCGCGATCTCGATGACCTGCTGGTCGGCGATGGACAGTCCGCGCGCGGGACGGTCCGGATCGAGTGCCACGCCGAGCCGCGCGAGCAGCGCGCGGGTGGCGGTCTTCGTGGCGGCGTGGTCGATGCGGCGGCCGGACTTCAACGGCTGACGGCCGATGAACACGTTCTCCGCCACCGAAAGATCGCCGAACAGCGTCGGCTCCTGATAGATCACCGCGATACCCGCGGCCTTGGCGTCGCCGGGGCCGTGCAGGCGGTGCGGGACGCCGTCGAGGTGGATCTCCCCGGCGTCCGGCCGATGCGCGCCGGCGAGTACCTTGATCAACGTGGACTTGCCGGCACCGTTTTCGCCGAGCAGCGCGTGCGCGACGCCGGGACGCAGCTCGAGTGAGACACCGGACAGCGCGCGGACGGCACCGAAACTCTTGACGACGTCACGCAGCGCCACGACCGGCGACTTCGCCGCGACACGGTCCACCGTGCGTTCCCCTCAGACAGTGATGATCACGGAAATGAATCGTTTCAATACGCTGTCATCAGGGTGGTGCCGAAGTAACGGTTGTGTCAAGGGTCAATGAACCACCGACACCGGACAATGACCGGACACGCCCTAGTCCACTGTGGACAAAACGCGCACCGCTTCGATCACATGATCGAAGAAGGCGGGCGCGTCGAGTCCGACGGCGACCCGCGCGTTCGGCGGCATGCCCAGCCTGCCGTCGAAATCCACCACGGTCGCTCCACTGGTGTGCTCGCCGAGCGTCTCGATCGCCACATGCGCTTCGACGCAGGACACCAGCGCCGGGTCGATCACCCGCGCGACGGCGACCGGATCGTGCAGTGGCGGTGACGTGAAGCCGAAGAGGTCGCGATAGGTCGCGCCGAAGAAGGTCATCAACTCGGCGCAGACCCGCCCGAGCTCGGTGCCGAGCCCTTCCAGCCGGGCGACCACGTCCGGTGTGACCAGCGCCTGGTGCGTGACATTCAGCCCGCACAGGGTGACCGGGACCCCGCTGGCGAACACGATCGCCGCGGCTTCCGGGTCGACGTGGATGTTGAACTCCGCGTACGGCGTGGTGTTGCCCCGCCCGGTCGAGCCGCCCATCAGCACGATCTCGGTGATCCGGGCGGCGTCCTCGGGGTATCTGGTCAGCAGCAGCGCGATGTTGGTCAGCGGACCGGTCGGCACGAGCGTCACCGGGCGTTCGGCGAGCAGCCGGTGCATCAGCTCGACCGCGTGCTCACCCGTCACGTCGACCGCGGGCTCACCGAACGCGGGTCCGTCCAACCCCGACTCGCCGTGCACGTCCTGCGCGACCCGCAACGGGCGGATGAGCGGCCGCGCGCAGCCTGCCGCGATCGGGACATCCTTGATACCCGCGACGGTGCACACCCGTCGCGCGTTCAACGTGGTCTTCTCGAGTGTCTGGTTGCCGGCGACCGTGGTGATGCCCAGCAGGTCCAGCGCCGGATCGGCGGCCGCAAGCATGATCGCGATCGCGTCGTCGTGCCCCGGATCGCAATCGAGTACCACAGGGATGCCCATGCGCCCATTCTCGGCGCACGGGCCCCCGCTGGCTACTGCACGTGACCGGGGCCGGGGTTCTCGGTGGTGGCCTTGCGCACCTTTTGCAGCACCCCGCCGATCTGGCCGTGGTACTTGCCCTTGGTGCGCTTGTCGACGAATTCCGCGGCCTGGCCCGCGATTTTGTTGACCTTTTCCGGGTTCTTCTTCGCGTAGCCGCGAACCGCGGCCGCGGTGCCCGCGAGCGCGGCAAGCTTCTTGAACGACGGCATGACCATCCCCTTTCGTCCGGTACGTCCTGTCAGTACAACGAACGCACCGCACCGGAAAGTTCCCGTCGGTGTCTTGCCCTAAACCAGGCCACGGCGGGGAAAGACGATTTCCGGCCGGCGCGGGGCGCGATTTTCAGGTTGCCTTTGGATACCCGGCGACATTTCCGGTAGCGGTGCCCGCGCCCGATCTACGGCAGCCGGAGCCGCTCAGCCGATGATCAGCGGTAGCTTCGCCGCCAGCTCACCGAGCTCGGCCTGCTCCGCCTCGGTCGCGACGCGACGTCCGGTCCCGACCAGCAGCACATCCTTGTCGGAGAACGACTCCGGGAATTTCATCCCGGCGATCTGTTCGATGATCGTCCGCGTCTTGGCGACGGCTTCGGCGGGCGGTTCGGCCTTGCCGGGCAGGTGCGCGATGAGGTCGAAGTGGTGCAGTGTCCACTCGAGAACGTACGCGGAAAGGTAATCCCCCGCGGTGAGCACCACATCGCGGGTGCCGACGCGCATGCCCGGATCGGCGAGCTCGGCCGCACGGCCCGCGGCGGACCCGACGTCGTCGAGGTGGAACTTGAGCAGTCCCGGCTCCTGGTAAGCGGACGCCAGCCTGACGATCAACGCGTCGAGCGGGTCTTCGCCGGTCGGGGGCTTGTCGGAGACTTCCCAGTAGGTCACGGAGTCACGCGTGGGTTCGGTTTCGGCAGGGGTGACGAGGGTGATCAGGACGTCCTGCGCGTCGATGACCAAGTGACACACGAGGTCACGGACAAGCCACCCGGAGCAGCCGGACGGCTTGGCGAAATCCTCATCGGTGAGATCGGCGACGGCCTTGAGCAACGCGTTCCACGCGCGCGAGAAGAGATCCACAGCGGGACGCTAGCAGTGCCAGACCCAGCGTGCGACCACTTTCCTCTCGTGGACCTGGGTCGCCAGAACACCCTTTCCCCCAAGGTCCTGGCGCCGTATCGCTTGGCCAGACCGGTCGCTCGCAGCGTGACGAATCCCGTGACACGGAGTGCACACCTGACGGATGAGAGAGCGACAAGACGGAGTGACACCGGCCACTCCAAGGTGTGCGTTTCATTCTCGCCCGATCGGGGTAGCAAGCCAACGTGCCTGAGGAGGAAACGCCGATCGGCAGGCGCGCGCCCCAGGGTGACGTGGACCAGGTCGATCCGGACGAAATCGCCGCGAACATGCGGTCAGCGGTCGCGCGGCTGCGCGGCCAGGTGACCGACGTCTACAACATGGTCGTCAACGACCAGAGACCGGATACCCCGCGAAGCGGGCAGCCACACCTGAATCAGTGAGCCCGAAGTCGGCGAGCGAATACCGGTGCGCCGGCTTGGCCTGACCCGAGGTGCTCTGCTCGTGCAGGCGCCGCATCCCGGCTTCGGCCTGCTCGCCGAGCGGCAGGCCGAAATGGCGGTACACCCCCGCCGCGGTGCCCAGTGGATCCGCGACGAACTCCCGGTAGTCGACATCCAAGAACTGTGACTGGTCGTGGCGGGCTCGTTCGGCGGTGAATCGGTCCAGCCCACGCGCCCAGGTGTCGACCTGGTCCCGGCCGACGACCGGGCCGTGGAACCGGTTCGACCAGCCGGCCGAAGCCTGCTCGGTCAGGCTGCAGACCGACGCGATGATCGTGCTCGGCTCACGATGGGTCTGCACGATCAGCGCGTCGGGATACACCTCGAGCAACGCGTCGAGCGCGAAGAGGTGACTCGGGTTCTTCAGCACCCAGCGCTTCCCCGCGTCCGGCAGGCCGATGAGCTGCAGGTTCCGCCGATGCCGCCGGTAGGCGCCGGTCCAGTCCTGGCCATCGAGCCACTTCGCGTAGGTCGGCAGGTGGGCGAGACATTCGTAGGACACGGACTTCATCGACTGCCGGAGCAGCTGCCAGCACTCCTCGACCTGATCCGCGGACATGTGGTGCACACCCATGAACTCGGGATGGTCGATGTGGTGCTGCTCGTAGCCCGCCTGGATGTGCTGGAAGATCGGGTCGGCCGACCAGGTCGCGCGCGGCGGCCGCGGCTGCGGGACCTCGGCGAGCCACACCTCGAGGCCCTGGTGCGCCGGGTCGGCGGCGAGCAGCCGATGCAACGCGGTCGTGCCGGTGCGCGGCAGGCCGGTGACGAAGATCGGGCGTTCGATCGGCACTTCGGCGTGTTCCGGATGCCGTTGCCACGCCGCCTCGCTGAGCAGCCGCGCGACCAGCGCGCCACGCAGGAACGACCGGTGGACCCGGTTGCCGAGCGGTGTCAGCTGTTCGTCGCGGGCATAGGACTCCAGCAGGACTTCGAGTCCTTCGAGGTACTCGTCGTCGCCGAAGTCGTCGAGACCGGTGATCTTGGTCGCCGACGCGTGCAGATCGGCGACCGTGCCGACGCTGTCCCGTTCCACAAGGGCTCCTCAGTGGTGGTATTCGCCGCCGTTGACGTCGAGGCATTGACCGGTGATCGCCCGCGCGAGAGGCGACGCGAGGAAGACGACGGCGTCGGCGACCTCATCGGGTTCGGGCAGTCTGCGCAGGTCGATGGTCGCGGCGGTCTCGGCGTAGATCTCCTCGGCCGTGACGCCTTTTTCCTTGGCCAGGTAGGCGAAGTACCACCGCAGGTTGTCCGCCCAGATGTAGCCGGGCGCGACCGAGTTGACGCGCACCCCGCGCGGCCCGAGTTCGGTCGCGAGGCTCTGGGAGATCGCCAGCAGCGAGGCCTTCGCCATCTTGTACGCGCCGAAGGTCCGCCGGGAATGACGCACCACCATCGAGTTGATCATCACGACCGCGCCGTCGTGTTCTTCGAGTGCGGGCGCGAACAGCCTGGTCAGCCGGAGCGCGGCCAGTGTGGTGGTGTCCAGCGAGGTCTTGAGCACGTCGAGGTCGATGTCGAGCAGATCGACCATGGGCGGCATCGCGAACGCGTTGTTGACGAGCGCGTCCACCCGGCCGAATTCCGTCAACGCCGCGTCGCGGAGGTGCTCCGCCGACGCGTCGTCGGTGATGTCGGTCGCGACCACCAGCGCTGTGCGGCCGAGAGCGTCGATCTCCTTGGCGACATCCCGCAACCGCGATTCGGTGCGGGACGCGAGTACGACATCCGCGCCCGCGTGTGCGCTGCGCAGCGCGATCGAGCGGCCCAGCCCAGGGCCCACCCCGGATACGACGACGACCTTGTCTTCCAGCATCAGCCCAGCATCCTTCGCGCGACGGCGGCCTGGCGCGCGGCGATCCGCGCGGACCAGTCCTCGGGGGTGATCGGTGTGTGGAATGGCAGTTTCCCGGGCAGCTCGGCGAAATCGACGATCTCGACCTCGGGCCCGTCGTCGGGTTTGAGGTCGCGCGTCAGCCGCTGCCAGCGAATCTGCACGTAGCCATGGGCATGCCCGGTGCGGTCGAGCCAGTTCGCGACGCCCGGATTCCGCTCGCTGATCACGAAGCGGATCTTGCCGTCCGGGTCGGTGTGCGCCTGGTCGGCGGTGAGGCTGGTCTGGCGGTTGATGTAGTCCAGCGACACGTACCACGGGCTGCCGAGCTGGATCCCTTGATACGGCGCGGTTTCCTTGCCCGCGTTCGGCACGGTGACGATCATGACCTGATCGTCGGTGAGGTCATAGTGCCCGGCGGAGGAGAACTGGGTGGTGAGCCCGCCCGGCGTCGGCCTCGGCTCGGTCATCGTGTTGACGGGCAGGTCGAGGTAGAACCACTTCGGGAAGGCGAGAAACGTCTTCAGCCTGCTGAGCAGGATCTTCCCGGCGACGCCGTAGCGCTTCGCCATCGCGTCCTTGGCCAGTGGCTTCGGCGCACCGCCACGGGTGTCGACACACTGGATGGTGATCTCGCCCTTGCGTTCCGACCAGTCGCTGAAGACCTCGCGGACCACGAGCATCGACGCGCCCGGCCCGAGCGTGAAGTAGTTCTTCGCGGCTTTCTCCGGGCCGAACCGGATCTCGAACGTGCCGTCCTCGCCGATCTCGATCGCCCGGTCGTCGAAGGCTGCCAGGCTGTCCGGAACCACGACCGGCGAGTAGTCGCCGTTGAGGATCTGGAAACTGAGGTCGGCCGTGGTGCCACGGACGCCGGTGACCAGGTACTCGCGGTCCTCGCGGATGTTGGCGTTGAAGTAGAGGGTGTCCGGGTTGTCCAAGCCCATTTTCGTGTAGGGCCCGGTCGACTGCGTGAAGAACGGGAAGTCGCGCTCGTAGGCCCACGCCATCTGCAGCGAGGCGCGGATGCCACCGGCGAGGTAGTCGTAGCCCTCCAGCAGATCCTGCTCGGTGCGGATGTGCGGCGCCTCGGTGATGATCTTCTCGGCTTCGGCGATCGCGGCGGCGAACGGCTGCGTGAGCACAAGCGACTCCTCGCGGTACAAATATGGACCGGGCTGGTACAGTTTGCGTTCGCTGAGAGTAGAACCTGTTCTAGGTGGTGGTCAATGCGCACGTCCCCGCCGACCACCCGCGTGCTCCAGGTGCTCGACTTCCTGGTCGCGGCGGGCGGCAAGCGTTTCGGCCTGTCTCGGCTGGCGCGCGAGCTCGGCCTGAGCAAACCGACCTGCCTGGGCATCCTCACCGCGATGACGGACGGCGGCTACCTGCTGCGCGACCCCGTCACCAAGACCTACGGCCTCGGCCCGGCCTTGATCACCGCAGGCCACGTTGCCCAGGAGGGCTTCACGGCGGCCGGACTGGCACGGCCGCTGCTCGAGGAACTGGCCGACCGCTACGCCGCGGTCTGTTCGGCGTCGGCCGTGGTCGGCGACCAGATCGTGGTGCTGGAACGCACCGGCCCCGGCGTCGCGGGCCAGCGCTATCCCTTCGCTCCCCCGGTCGGCCTGATGTACGTCCTCTGGGGCCCCGACGCCGACTTCGAGCGCTGGCTCGCGAAGCCGCCGACCCTCCCGATCAAGCTGAACAGGGGCAGGCTGCGCCAAGTCGTCGCCGAATGCCGCGACCGCGGCTATCTGGTGGAAAGCCTGACACTGGCCGGCGTGCGGCTGCACTCACTCCTGGCCGGGGTCGCGGCCTACGAGTTGCCGGCCGAGGTGCGGGATCTGGTCGGCGAGATGGTGTCCAACCTGGGCGAACGCTTCTACCTCGCGGAGGATTTGGCACCCCGTAAGAAGCAGCCGGTGAACTTCATCGCGGCGCCGACGTTCAACGCCGCGGGCGCGCAGGAGCTGGTGCTCACCCTCTCGGTCGGCATGACGATCACGGGCGCCGAGATCGCCCGCCGCGGCCAAGCCCTGACCGAGGCCGCCGCCAAAGTCACCGCAGCCGTGGGCGGCTGACATTTGGGGGTCGTGAGTGTTTTCGCCGGTTAGTACTCCAGCTGTAGTTCGTGATCGGGTGCTGGTTGTTGGTGCCGTCGCTGGTAGTGGCATTGGCGGGCTCGGTGTTGGTGGTGTCGTCGCCA
>NZ_JBHWEB010000049.1:0-7751 GCF_042734395.1 Amycolatopsis sp. NPDC059657
TGGTATGACCGGTTAGAACCGGTCATACCACTCACGACCCTCGAAGGCTCAGTGCTTGCGCAGTGGGCGGAAGGCCGCCCGGACTTCCCGGCTGAACAGCTCGGGTTCCTCCCAGGCCGCGAAGTGGCCACCCTTGTCGACCTCGTTGAAGTAGATGAGCTTGTGGTAGGCGCGTTCTGCCCAGCTGCGCGGCGCCCGGTAGATCTCACCGGGGAACACGGTCACGCCCGCGGGGATCGAGATGTCCACCGCGTTGAAGTTGTTCGCGTTGTTCTCCCAGTACAGCTGGGCGGACGAGATGGCCGTTCCGGTGAGCCAATACAGCGTGATGTCGTCGAGCATCTCGTCGCGCGTCAGTGAGCGCTCGGGCTCGCCGCCGCTGTAGGTCCACTGCGCGAACTTGTCGTACATCCACGCCGCCAGGCCGACCGGGGAGTCGAACAGTCCATAGCCGACGGTCTGCGGGCGGGTGACCATCATCGCCGAGTAGCCGGCGTTCTTGCGGTAGAACGCGTCGAGCGCGTCGAAGGCACGCTGCTCGTCCGGGGCCAGGTTCTTGGGCGCCGGGTCGCCGTTGTTGAGGATCTTGGCGATGTCCGGAGGGACCGTGGCAGGCATGTTGACGTGGATGCCCAGCAGGCCGGGAGGTGCCTGTGCGGCGAGCTTGTCGGAGATCACCGCGCCCCAGTCGCCGCCCTGGGAAACGTATTCGTGGTAACCGAGACGGCGCATCAGCTCATGCCAGGCGCGGGCGATGCGGTCCGGGTTCCAGCCCGGCGTGGTGGGGATCTCGGAGAAGCCGTAGCCGGGCATCGACGGGATCACGAGCTGGAACGCGTCGGAGGCCTTGCCGCCGTGCGCGGTCGGGTCGGTCAGCGGCCCGATCACCTTGAGCAGCTCGAAAATCGAGCCAGGCCAGCCGTGCGTGATGATCAACGGCAGCGCGTCGCGATGCGGCGACCGGACGTGCAGGAAGTGGATGTCCAAGCCGTCGATCCGGGTCTTGAACTGTGGGTACGAGTTGAGTCTCGACTCGGCCTTGCGCCAGTCGTATTTCGTGATCCAGTGTTCGGTCAGCGCGCGTAGCTTGGCCAGTCGCGCGCCTTGGGATTGATCGGAAACCGTCTCCTTGGCAGGCCAGCGGGTCGCCACCAGCCTGCGCTGCAGGTCGGCGAGCTGACCCTGGGGGATGGAGACCTTGAACGGCCTGATCGAACCGGCGGTTTCCGGTGCCGCTTCCGCGTGGCCTGTCAGCGGAATCGCGGCGAGAGCGGCGATCGAGGTGCCCAGAAAGCCCCGCCTTGGCATGGTGGCCATCGTGTTCGCCTTTCGTTGACGCTGGTAGCCGAATAGAGATTTGCCATCTAGCCTTTGAGGCTCAGGAAGCGCATGGGGGAGTTGGGTTTGAAGCCGATGCGCGGGTAGACGGGGGCGCCCGCCACGGTCGCGTGCAGTGTCGCGCGGGTCAGGCCGGTGGCGGCCGCGCCCTCGTACAGCGCCTTCCGGGTGACGGCCTCGCCGTAACCGCGCCGCTCCCACTCCGGGGCGGTGGCGACCAGCGCGACGAACAGGCAGCCGCCCGCGTCGACGGTCGCCGCGCATGTCACCGGGACGCCATCGCGCAGGCCGAGGTACGCGTACACGGCGTTCTTCCATCGCGCGCAGCCGACGAGCCCGTCACGCCCGGCTTCCAGCGGGAATCCATAGGCCCGCGAGTTGAGGTCCGCGTAGTCGCGCAGGTGTTCGTCGGTCGTCACGCGCACGAACGTCAGATCGGGATGGGCTGGCTCGGGCATGGGGGACAGGTCCGCGGCCATGCCGGTGCCGGGAAAAGCGTGCTTGAGGCCCGCTCGCTCGATCGCGTCGTCCAGGTTCGCGCGGGCCTCGTCTTGGAGCAGGTCCTCGAAAAGCCAGAGGAACCCGGGATAGTCCTTGGCGCGCATGATCTCCGCCGCCTCGACGAGGCGTTGCTCGACGACTTCGGGCCGCGCGCCGACCTCGGTCAGCGTGACGCAGTTCCAGAACGGGAATTGACAGTCCGCCCAGCGGACGGCGATGCCGGGCAGTTCACGCACATCGGCTTCCGAATCGCGATCCAGGATCATCGCGCGCCAGGCTATGACCAGTTGCTCCATCGATTCTATCGAGTCGGCGAGATCCGACATGAGAACTCCTCGCAGTGTTCAGGTGCGAAATCGGTAGCCGACTCCCGGAACGGTCTCGATGAGTCCGGGTTCGCCCAATTTCTTCCGCAATGTCATCACGGCGACCCGTACCGCGTTGGTGAACGGGTCGGCGTGCTCGTCCCACGCTTTTTCCAACAGCTCCTCACTGCTGACGACCGTGCCTTCCGCGCGCATCAGCACTTCGAGTACGGCGAATTCCTTGAGCGACAACGGAAGCAGCATGCCGTCGCGGGTCACCTGGTGACGGGGGAGGTCGAGACGTACCCCGCTCAGCTCCAGCACCGGGGGCAGCGCCCTCGGCGCGCGGCGCGCCAGCGCCTGGACCCTGGCGATGAGCTCGGCGAACGCGAACGGCTTGGTGAGGTAGTCGTCGGCGCCGAGGCCGAGACCCGTGATCTTCTCGGGCACCTCCGTGGCCGCGGTCAGCATGAGGACCCGGCCACCGTCGCCGCGTGACACCACGGCCCGGCAGACGTCATCGCCGTGCACGAGTGGCAAATCGCGATCGAGGACAATGACGTCATAGGCGTGCACGCTGATGTTCTCCAATGCCTGCGCGCCGTCGTAAGTGACATCGACCGCCATGGAGAAACGGCGCAGGCCTTCGGCGATACTGTCGGCCAGCACCTTCCTGTCCTCGACGACCAATACCCGCATTGCCACTCCGTTCTCTGGTGCCTGACCAATACTGCGACATGATGGATAAACGTGGGATAAGCGATCTGTCGACACTCAATTGCCCGGCAGGTCGACGGTGACGAGCAAGCCGCCGTCGCGGCCCGGTTCGGCGTGGACCGAGCCGTCGTGTGCTTCGGCGATCGCGCGCACGATCGAGAGGCCGAGCCCCGCGTGCGGGGAGTCGTCCGTGCGGTCCGGCGAGAGGCGGCGGAATGGCTCGAACAAGCCCGCCACCGCCTCCGGTGGCACGGGCGCGCCGGTGTTGCGCACCCGTAGCGCGTGGCTGTCGCCCACTTCGATGTGGACGGTGCCGCCCGGCAGGTTGTAGGCGAGCGCGTTGCGGACGAGGTTCGTCACCAGCACCTCGAGCAGCACCTGGTCACCGGTCACGGTGAGCGGCCGCAGGTCGGTGTGGATTTCGACGGTGCGCTCGGCCGCCTCCCCACCTGACTGGCCGACGACCGTGCGGGTGATCTCGTCGAACCTGATGGCCTCCCGCCGCTCGAGCCCGCGCTCGGAGTGGGCGAGCACGAGCAGGCCCGCGATGAGCCGCTCGCTCTCCTTCCCGGCTTTCAACAGCTCCGTGCCCAGTGCCGTGACCTGCGGAGATACCTCCGGATGTGCCATCGCCACCTCGATGAGCGTGCGCTGGATGGCGAGCGGCGTGCGCAGTTCGTGCGACGCGTTCGCCACGAAACGCTTCTGTGCGTCGAACGACTTGGCCAGCCGTTCCAGCATCTCGTCGAAGGTGTCCGCGAGCTCCTTGAGCTCGTCGGCCGGGCCGTCGAGGTTGATCCGCTGGTGCAGGTCGGCGGCGCTGAGCTCCCGCGCGGTCGCGGTGACGGTGTGCACCGGCCGCAGCGCCCGCGCGGCGATGAGCCAGCCGAACAGCGCGGCCAGCAGTGCCACGATGACCAGTGCGACCGCGGACTGCACGACCAAAGTGGACAGTGCGGACGAGCGGTAGTTGTCGATGGACTCGTTGATCAGCCTGAGCGACTCCGGGTCGACCTGGACGCGATCGGTGACGACCGCCCCCTCGGGCGCCATCATCTGCCTGGCGACGGCTCGGCCCATCGGCAGGTTCCGCTCGACGAGCAGGTAGTTGAGCGCCAGCAGAATCAACCCGGCCAGCAGGAAAAGCCCGCCGTAGAGCGCCGTGAGCCGGGTGCGCAGCGACACCATCCGGGTTTTCACGAAAAGGCCTCCACTCGTCTCGGATTCAGTATCCGCGCGCGGTCATAAGCAGCGTATAAGCCCGCTGCTTACCCGATCGATAACGGTGGTTCCGTAGAACATTTCCCGACAGCGAAAAGCAAGGAGCGGTGTTGTGCGTATCAAATACAAGTTCGTGCTCGGAATAGCCGCCGTGGCGACGATGCTGGCCGGTTGCTCGTCGGGCGGTGACGACGCGGGGAAGGTGGCCTCCGCGGGCGGATCGAGTTCGGCCGCTCCGGCTCCCGGCGGGGGCGGTGGTATCGACCAGGCGACCAAGGATCAGATGCTGGCCCGCGCGAAATGCATGCGTGAAAACGGCGTGAACATCCCCGATCCCACGTTCGACGGCGGCATGATGCCGAGGGAGATGATCCCCGACGGGGTGTCGGAGGAAACGTACAAAAAGGCGACCGAAGCCTGTGCGAAGTTCATGCCGGACGGCGGTTCCAAGGAAGATCAGGCGAAGGCGCTCGACAAATCCCGTGCCATGGCGAAATGCCTGCGTGAACACGGCATCGACACCGCTGACCCCGACGAGACCCACGGGCTCCAGATCGGCAAGCCGGGTGACGACCCGAAGGTGCTCGAAAAGGCGATGAAGGAGTGCGGGATCCATGTCGGATAGCGGTCCCGGCACCGTACGGCGCCGGGCGCGGGCCCGCTGGCTGCTCATCGGCCTGGTGGTGCTCGCGGTGGCCACGGTCGGCACCATCGTGGTGCTGACCAGGTTCACCGCGGGCGCCACCGGGGCGGCGAACACCGCCCCGCTGCCCGACCAGCTGGTCACGGTGCCCGTCACCAAGACCGATCTCGCCGAGCAGCAGGTGGTACAGGGCACGCTCGGCTACGGCGACGAGTTCGAGGTGACCGGCCACAAGGAGGGCACGGTCACCACGTTGCCCGCGCCGGGCACGCAGATCAAGCAGGGCGGCACGCTGTACACAGTGGACGCTGTGCCGGTACCGCTGTTCTACGGGCCGTTGCCGTTCTACCGGCCGCTGACCGAGGGCATGGACGACGGGCCCGACGTCAAGATCCTCGAGCAGAACCTCAAGGCGCTCGGGTTCGGCGTGGGAACGCCGGACACCAAGTTCACCCACCAGGACACCGTCATGATCAAGAAGTGGCAGAAGTCCTTGAAGATGCCGCAAACCGGTTCGATCGGCGTGGGTGACGTACTGGTGCAGCCCGGCCCGATCCGGACGGGCACGGCCACGGTCGCGCCCGGCGCGCCCGCGACCGGCCCGCTGTTCAAGGCGACCGGCACGGATCACCTGGTGAAGGTGCCGCTCACCGAGGCCAAGCAGAACCTCGCCAAGGAAGGCGACAAGGTCAGCCTCACCATCGGGGGCAAGACCGGCACCGGCAAGGTCCTGCTGGTCGCGAACGCACCCAGCGAAGACAAGAAGACGCCAGGTGCTGACGCCGGCGCGAAGGTCGTCGTGACCATCACGTTGGACGACCAGGCGGTCGCGGCGGGCCTCACCACGGGGTCGGCGTCGGTGACCTTCACGACCGGGGTGCGCAAGGGTGTGCTGACCGTGCCGGTCAACGCCTTGCTGGCGCTGGCCGAGGGCGGCAACGGCCTGGAGGTCGTGCAGGGCGGCAAGCATTCGATCGTCAAGGTCAAGACCGGCCTGTTCGCGGGCGGCAAGGTCGAGGTCGAAGGACCGGGGATCGCCGAGGGCACCCAGGTGGTGACCACCTCATGACGCCGGTGCTCAAAGTGCACGACGTGTCCGTCACGTATCCGGGCGGCGTCCGGGCGTTGCGGAACGTCTCGCTCACCGTCCACGAGGGCGAGCTGATGGCCGTGGTCGGCCCGTCCGGCTCGGGCAAATCGACGCTGCTGCAGCTGATGGGCACGCTCGACCGGCCGACGAGCGGCTGGATCGAGGTCAACGGGCTCGACGTCTCCCGGCTGCCGGACCGCGCGTTGTCGGCGGTCAGGTCGCGCTGGATCGGGTTCGTGTTCCAGCAGTTCTTCCTGGCCGAGGGCGTCTCGGCGGCTGGCAATGTCGCCACCGGCCTGATGTACGCGGGGGTGCCCCGCCGCAAGCGCAAGGAGCTGGCGATCGCGGCGCTGGAACGGGTCGGGCTCGGGCACCGGGCGGAGCACATGCCGCACGAGCTTTCGGGTGGCGAACGGCAGCGGGTGGCGATCGCGCGCGCCGTCGTCAACCGGCCGTCGATCCTGCTGGCCGACGAGCCGACCGGCGCGCTCGACACCGTCAACGGCGAGTCGATCCTCGCGCTGCTCGCCGAGCTGAGCGGGGACGGGACCACGGTCGTGCTGATCACGCACGACCGTGAGATCGCGGGCGCGGTGCCGCGCCAGATCGAGATCAGGGACGGCGTGCTGCGCCTCGACACCGGGACACCCGCGATGGTGACGCGATGAGCGAGCGCCCGACGCCGGCCAGGCTCGGCCCCGTCGACATGATGGTGCTCGGCTCGCACGGCATGCGCACCCGGCCGATGCGGGCCGTGCTGTCCGCACTGGGCATCGCTATCGGCATCGCGGCGATGGTCGCGGTGCTCGCGATTCCCGCGTCGAGTGCCAAGGCGT
This sequence comes from Amycolatopsis sp. NPDC059657, assembly GCF_042734395.1. Classification (NCBI taxonomy): domain Bacteria; kingdom Bacillati; phylum Actinomycetota; class Actinomycetes; order Pseudonocardiales; family Pseudonocardiaceae; genus Amycolatopsis; species Amycolatopsis sp. NPDC059657. The sequence continues at coordinate 6,652 of NZ_JBHWEB010000049.1, forward strand.
TGCAAGACCAGCTCGCCGCGCTCGGCACGAACCTGCTCAAGGCCGAACCCGGCGAGTCGTTCGCGGGCACGCCGGCGCCGCTGCCTTCGAACGCCGTCGACCTCCTGAAGCGCATCACCCCGGTCACCGGCGCGGCGGCCATCGGCGCGACCGGCGCGAAGGTGTACCGCTCCGACCACATCGCCCCCGCCGAGACCTCGGGTCTCAAGGTGCTCGCGGCGGACGCCAACCTGTTCGCCGAGATCAAGGCGACACTGGCGGCAGGCAAGTTCCTCGACGCCGCTGTGGGGAAACTGCCCGCGGCGGTGCTCGGCTCGGAGGCGGCGAAGCGCCTGGGCATCGGCTCCATCGATCCCCAGCACCCGCCGCAGGTGTGGATCGACGGCCAGTTCTTCACGGTCGTCGGGATCCTCGACCCGCTCCCGCTCGCGCCGGACGTCGAACGCGCGGTACTGGTCGGCTGGCAGGTCGCCACCGCCAAGCTCGGTTTCGACGGCAAGCCGACCATGATTTACGTCCACGCCAAGGATTCCCAGGTGGTCGCGGTCCAGTCGGTACTCGGCGCGACCCTGAACCCCGAGCACCCGAACGAGGTCAAGGTAAGCCGTCCCTCGGACGCGCTCGCCGCGAAGAACCTCGTGCAGAACTCTTACGACGCCCTGTTTCTCGGCCTCGGCGGAGTCGCACTGCTGGTCGGTGGCGTCGGCGTCGCGAACACGATGGTGATCTCGGTACTCGAACGCCGCCGCGAAATCGGGCTGAGACGGGCACTCGGCGCCACCCGCCGTCAGGTGTGGGGCCAGTTCGTCGCGGAGTCGATGCTGCTGTCCGCGCTCGGGGGCGCGGCGGGCGTGGTGATCGGGGTGCTGGCGACGGCGATTTACGCGCTGCTGCAAGGGTGGCCCGCGGTGATCCCGATCGAGACCTTGCTCGGCGGGGTCGGGTTGTCTCTGGTGGTCGGCGCGGTCGCGGGTGCCTACCCGTCGATGCGGGCCGCCCGGCTCCCGCCCACCCAAGCGCTGGCTTGAGTCGTGAGTGGTATGGCCGGTTCTAACCGGTCTAAACACCCACGAACCATGATCGCGTTTTGGCGCCGCGGG
>NZ_JBHWEB010000049.1:7761-9517 GCF_042734395.1 Amycolatopsis sp. NPDC059657
GGGGGCGGCCGCGCGGCGCCCCCCCCACGCGGGGGTGCGTTGTGGGGGGTGGCGTGGCGCTTTAACTCCCCCTTAACCCCCCCCACGACCCATTATCGCTTTTGCGCGCCGCGCTTGGGTCATAAGGCCCGATGATCCGCCGTTTTATGATTAGTCGGTCACTTACCGCCTAGTGGGCGCCGGATGCCGCCGCTAGCGTTTTGAGAATGATCCTCGAACGGTTTCTCGTCACGGACAAAGTCGCGGTCATCACCGGTGCGGGCCGGGGAATCGGGGCTGCCACGGCGATCGCGCTCGCTGAGGCCGGCGCCGATGTGGTAATCGCTTCCCGCACGGTGGAAGACCTCAAGGAAGTGGCGTCGCGGGTGGAATCGGCCGGGCGCAAGGCACATGTCGTCGTCACGGATCTGCGTGATCCGGCGGCCGCCGTGGCACTCGCCGAGGAGGCCGTGAACACTTTCGGCAGGCTGGACATCGTGGTGAACAATGTCGGCGGCGCGTTGCCGAGGCATATTTTGTCCACCACGGTCGAACATCTCGAAGAAGCCTTCAGTTTCAACGTTTCCGTCGCGCACGCGCTGACCGCCGCGGCCATTCCCGCGATGCTCGGCGGAGGTGGCGGCTCGGTGGTCAACATCTCGGCCGTGCTCGGCAGGGCGCCGGGGCGCGGCTTTCTCGCCTACGGGGCGGCCTCGGGTGCGTGCCTGCAGTACACGCGGCTAGCGGCGGCCGATCTCGCGCCGCGGATCCGGGTGAACGCCGTCGCCGTCGGTTCCGTCGCGACGTCAGGGTTACGCGAGATCCTGGCGAACGACGCGGTGCGCGAGCCCATGGAACAGGCGACCCCCTTGCGCAAGCTCGGCGAGGCCGAAGACGTCGCGGCCGCCGTGCTGTACCTGTCGTCGGCTGCGGGTTCGTATCTCACCGGCAAGGTGTTGCAGGTCGACGGTGGCATCGAAGGGCCGAACCTGGACCTAGGCATCCCGGACCTTTAGGCGGGCCGATCTACGTAGTTCTCACCGACGCGGGCACCCCGGCGGCCGCGGCAAGGTCGACTTCGACACCGGACGAAGCCGAACCGAGGAGAACCTCATGCGCACCCTGCTCGCCATCCCGCTGGTCGCCGCCGCCATCTTCGGCGCCACCGCCACACCCGCCCAGGCCGCCACCCCGGCACCCGCGTCGCTGACCTGCCGCAGCCAGGGCGTCGACCCGGCAGCCAAGATCCGCTATCGCGCCGAAACACTGGTCAAGGCGCCTTTGCGCACCATCTGGCGGCTTCAGGCCGACGTGGCGCGCTGGCCTGCCTGGCAAGAGCCGGTCACCAGCGCGAAGCGGCTGGACCACGGACCGCTGCGGGCGCGCTCGCAGTTCCGGTGGACCACGCCGGTGCCGCCGACCCCGGTCAGCCCGGCCACCACCCTGGTCATCACCTCGACGGTCGAGCAGCTTCAGCACGGCGAGTGCATCCGCTGGACCGGTCCCGCGATCGGCGACGGCCTGCGCATCGACCGCGGCGTGCACGTCTGGAACTTCGTCGAGGTACCGGGCGGCGTACTGGTCCGGACCGAGGAAACCCATGTGGGCAAGCAGATCGAGACCGAGGTGGGCCTCGCCAACGAGTTCCTCAAGGCAGGCCTCGACGCCTGGCTGAGCGCACTCAAGACCGCCGCCGAGCACTGCTGAAAGGGGTCGTGAGTGGTGTGGGCGGGGGGTTGCCGCCCGCACACACACCCGGGGGGTGGGGGGGGGGGCC
>NZ_JBHWEB010000049.1:9527-59244 GCF_042734395.1 Amycolatopsis sp. NPDC059657
CCCCGACCACTGCTTAAAGGGGTCGTGTGTGGCAGGGCCGTTTCTACCCGGCCGAACCACTCACGAGGCTTTACGTGGGGTCGCCCTTGCCGTGGTAGTGGGAGCGGGCGAGCTCGCGGACGCCGACGTAGTAGACGCCCGCCATTTTGACGCACTCGTAGCGAAGCGGGTTGAACTTCCCGAACTTCGAGGTGCAGGCCTTCTTGAGATCGGTGAACAGGCGCTTGTCGCACTCGAGCCTGCTGGTGGTGCTGCTGCGGCTGTAGCACCGGTCGTGCGTGTCGCAGGCAGGCTTGAAGTTCGCGCCGAGGAAGGAGTCCGGGACCTTCGTGCAGCCGTCGCTCATGATGCGGACCGCGGGCGCGGGCGCCGCGGCCTCGACCGGGGCCGCCGATGCCATTTCGGCGCCGAAGCCCATCAGCATGAACGTGCCTGCCATTACCCCTGCGACTTTTGCTTTGGTCATGCGCGCCAGTATCAGGACGCGCCGCCCAGATTCCGCCCAGAGAGCCGTTCCGCCGCCGCCTCGATGTTGACCGCGCCCGCCCCGTAGGTCCGAATACTGGCCTTGACCTGCGGAGTCACGTCGTCCGGCATGCCGACGGCCACCACGATCGTGTCAGGCCGGGCGGCCAAAGCCTCGGCGACCCAAGCCGCCTGCCACGGGGTCCGGTAAGCGTCCCTGACCACCAGCACCACCGGGTCGGCCGACGGCAAGTCCACCGGATCGCCCTCGCTGACGAGCACCGTCGACTGGGCCGCGCCCAGCTCGGTCAACCGGTCGGCGAGGCTCCAGTGGGCTTCACCCAGCGCATTCCCACCCGCCCGCAGTTCGACCACGACCGCGGGAGCGGTCAACGTGACCGGTCCGTCGACGCGCAGCGCGCGCCGCGCGGCTTCCAGCCCGAGGTCACGCGGAGCGGCCTGGGCGCGCAAAGTGGACACTCGCGCCGCCGCGGTTTCCAGCGTCTCGATTGAAAGCGTGCCTGCACGGACGGCCTCGGTCACCGAAGTACGGATGGCGTCCACGAGCTCCGGGCCGTCCGTCGGGCCGAGCAGCAGCAGGTCGGAGCCCGCCTGGAACGCCCGGACCGCCACCGCGCCGATGTCCGGATTGCCCTGGCCCGCCTCGATGGCGATCGCGCTGGACAGCAGCACGCCGTTGTAGCCCAGCTCCTCGCGGACGAGGTCGTGCAGCAGGCGGCGGCTCAAAGTAGCCGGGTTGTCGGGATCGAGCGCCGGGTAGAGCACGTGGGCGGTCATCATCGCGTGGACGCCCGCCTTGATCGCCGACACGAACGGCGCCAGCTCGCGCTCGCGGAATACCGAGACGGAACAGTCCACAATGGGCAATGACTGGTGCGGGTCGGTCACCGTGGCACCGTGGCCGGGGAAGTGCTTGGCGCAGACGGACACGCCACCGTCCTGCATGGACTCGATGAACGCGGCGCCGTGCGCGGCGACCAGGTCCGGCCGTGCGCCGAACGACCGGACGCCGATGATCGGGTTGTCGGGGTCGCTGTTGACGTCGATCGACGGGGCCAGGTTGAGGTTGACCCCGCAGGCCTTCAGGTCCGCCGCGATGGCCGCGGCGACCCCAGAGGTCAGCGCCAGGTCGTCGATCTCGCCAAGTGCCAGGTTGCCCGGATACGCGCTGCCCGTCTCGTAGTCGAGGCGGGTGACGTCACCGCCCTCCTCGTCCAGCGCGATCAGCGCGTCGGGCGCGGTCCGCCGCAGCGCGCGGGTGTGCCGGAGTACGGCCTGCCTGCCACCGTCCAGATTGGACGGGAACAGGGTGACGCCTGCGAGCCCCTCGGCCAGCGCCGAGTGCACCCACGACGGGGGTTCGGCCCCGGTGTACCCGGCCAGCAGGCAGGCGTTGACGAGCCGGTCGAGCTCATTCACCGACAACGGAGGTCTCCTTCGCGTAGAGCTGTTCGAGTACGACGGCGACGCCGTCTTCACTGTTGCTGCCGATCACGTGGTCCACCAGCGCGAGCACGTCGGGGTGCGCGTTGGCCACGCCGTACGCGGTGCCGGCCCACGACAGCATCGGCAGGTCGTTGGGCATGTCGCCGAACGCGATCACGTCCGAAGCCGCCACTCCGCCCCGCTCGGCCAGCCTGGCCAGTGCGGCGGCCTTGTTCACGCCGATCGCGATGGCCTCGACCAGGCGCGAGCCGTTGGAGTGGTACGCGGCGACGAGCCCGTCCAGCACCGGTTTGGCCAGCTCGAGTAGCTCGTCGGCGGAGAGCGACGGGTGACGGCCGAGCAGCTTCGGCGCGGGCAGGCTGAGCAACGTCGCGTCGTCGGCGCGCTCGATCGTCGCGCCGCGGTCCCATTCCCATGGCTCGTAGAGCGAGTCCGCGACCAGCCGGTCGGCGTGCTCCACGGCGATGCCGATGCCGGGGATCGCCGCACGCAGCCTGGCGACCGCTTCGGCCAGGTCGGGCGTCGTGATGGCGTACTCCTCGACGACCTTCCTGGCGTGCATGTCGTACAGGTACGCGCCGTTGGAACAGATCGCGAGGCCACGGTTGCCGAACTTCTCGGCGATCTCGTCGACCAGCCGGGGCGGCCGCCCGGTGGCGACCACGAATTCGGCGCCCGACTCTTCGACCAGCGCGAACGCCGACACCGTTCGCTCGGAGATGCTGCCGTCCGGGCGCACCACCGTGCCGTCGAGGTCCGTCGCCACCAGCAAGGGCGTCATGGAATCAGTCCTTCGTTCGAGAACAATCCGGACCACGAGGCCCGGCTGGTCAGCTGCGGCAGCGCCGCGCGGTACCGCTCGCGGACGGCCGAGCCGTCGCGGATGAACCGGGTGAGCACCTGCGCGCCCTGATACGCCAGGCGAATCAGGTGTGAGCGGTCGTACGTCCGGACTCGGACCCCGCGTTGGGACGCGTCGGTCACGACCGCTGTGCGCAGCGCGCCGACCCGCCACCATGTGGCCTCCGAAACCGGGACCGACCCCAGCGCCAGCCGATGCACGCCGAGCAACGGCCCGAGCGCGAGCCGGTCGAGGAAGCCCGGCTCGCTGATCACGATGTCGTTCGACGCGAGTCCCGGCGCGGCCGTCGGCGGATGCGCGACCGTCTCCGGATAGCGGGCGCGCAGCTCGCGGACCCGAGCCAGCGCCGAAACCCCGCCATCATCCAGAATGGACGGTCCGTCCAGGAAGTCAGACACCGCCTGGATCAAGGTCGCCGCAGCGCCGTACTGCATGCCCAGCAGGTAGGGGACCAGCTCGGCGAGCAGCGTCCCGGCGATCTTCAGGACCGGGAAGTCACCGTGCAGCGCCGAAATGATCGTGTAGTTGCGCAGGATGAAGTACCGGTTCAGCTCGTCGGTGTCCTTCCACGGGAAGTCGGTGTGCCACAGGCCCGCACCCGGCAGCGTCACCGTCGGGAATCCGTGTTCCCGCGCCCGGTACGAGTACTCGGCGTCGTCACCCTGGAAGAACAGGGCGAGTGGATAGCCGACCTCCTTGACCACCTCGTACGGGATCAGGCAGGCCCACCAGCCGTTGTACCCGGCGTCGACGCGGAACTCCTGCCGGTACGGCCTGCCGGTGGCCGGATCCGTGGCCAGCAGGTCGACCGCGTGCAGGCTGTGCCGGATCGGCATACCGGGCCGGATGCCGTCGAGGTCGGTGTACTCGGCCGCCGCGTGCAAACGCGTGGGGTGCAACAGGTTCAGCATCTGCCCACCGAGGATCAGCGGTTCCGCGGTGCATGCCGAGAACGCGGTCATCCGGACGATCAGATCGGGCTCCAGCACGATGTCGTCGTCCATGAAGAGCATGTTCACGTTCTCGTCCGCGACCTCGTACAGGCCACGCGTGAACCCGCCCGCGCCACCCAGGTTCGGCTGCGTCAGGTACCGCAACTTGCCCGGCAACACGCCATCGGCCCGCACCTTGTCGGTCCCCTGATCGACGACGTAGATGGAGTGCAGTGCATCCGAAGCCAGGCTGTCACTCTCGATCGCGGTCAGCGTGGCGAGGCAGTCGGCCGGACGGTTCATCGTGCAGATGGTCACCGCCGTCAGCCGTGACCGCTCCGTCGCCGGAACCGTCCAGCGCACATCTTCGACGATAAGTCGTTGGCCTGGCTCGGTTTCCCATTCCAGCCACATCGCGCCGCCGTCGACGAACCGATCGAGCGGAGCGCTCAGCGAGACCGTCTCATCGCCGACGACCCGCGCGGTCACCACCCGCGGCTCGCCCTCGAAATCGGATGCCAGCAAGGAAATCGTGCCCGAACCACTGGCCTCCAGTGAGACCTCGACAGTGTCCACTGTGGTCCAGCGCTGCCAGTAGCTCGCCGGGAACCGCCCGAAGTAGGTGTTGCCCGAGACCTTCGACGCGGGCTCCACCGTGAGCGTGGACCGCTCGCGGCAAGCACTGCCCGAGACGGCCTGGGCGTAGAGATCCTTGCTGATGACCGGATCGGGCCCGGCGAACAGCCCCCGCTGGGCGATCACCGGCGCACCTCGGCGGTCAGCGCGTCCAATTCGGCCGCGGTACGGGACAGCGGGAAGCGGGCCGCGTTGCGCAGACCTGCCGCGCGCAGGTCCGTCAGCGCGTCGTCGTCCTTGGCCAGCAGCCGGACGGTGTCCGCGAGTGCGGACTGCGCGACCCGGAGCGCCGAGTCACCCAGGACCTCGTCCAACCCTGGCACCGGCTGGTACGCCACGGGCAGGCCGCACGCCTGCGCCTCGACCGCGACCAGCCCGAACGCCTCCAGCGTCGTCGACGGCACGACGAGCAGGTCATGCCGCGCGAAGGCCTCCCACAACGCGGGCCGATCGAACCAGCCGAGGTAGTCGACCTCCGTGGTGTCCACCGGCAAAGCGGCGAACTCGTGCTCGGGCGCCGCGACGCACAACGTCACGCCGGGCAGCCCGGTCAGGCTCGCGATCAGCTGGGCCGCGCCCTTCTCCGCCGTCAGCCGCCCCGCGTAGAGCACGCGGAACCCGTCCCGTGTCTCGGGCCGTGGCGGCGGCGAGTGCAGCAGCCGATCGGGGATTCCCCATGGCACGTGGACGATCCGCTTCGGTTCGACCGGGGTGACCGTGCGCAGCAGGTCGGCCATCGCCGAGGTCGGCACGACGACCGCGTCGGCCGCCGCGCCCGCCTCGCGCAGCACATCGCGCTGCGTGGGATGATCCGCCGCGAACAGCAGATCGGTGCCGTGCACCAGCGCGATCCTCGGATGATCGGGGAACGCGCGGAGCAACGCGGGCGTGGCACCGAAACTCAAATGCTGCCAGTGCACCGCGTCGAATCCCGCCGGGTCGAAACGCTCGCGCAGCGCGAAGGCCAGAGCATCCACATAGGACCAGAATCCTGGTCCGTCGAGCTGCTTTCCCGGCACATCGAGCAATTCCGGCTTACCCGTACCCGATCCGAGCATGAAGACCTCGGCCCTGATCGGCGCTTCCGGCCCGAGATAGAGATCCTTGAGCAGCTCGACGCTCCCGCCGGGACTGCCCGGCGGGAGGTCGATTCCCGTCAGTGTCGTCACGACAATTCCTCGTACAGCCGGGAAATGTCGATCCCGGCCGTGCTCGTGTACTTCACGCCGATGCTCTGGTAGCTCGCCAGCGACCCGTGCGCGACCAGGAAGATGATCTTGCCGAAGGTCATCAGCGGGTAGACCCGCACCGGCCTGGCGACCCTGATCTCCAGCGTCCAGTTGATCGCGTGCCCGACGTGCCCGAGCGGCGCCGAGACATGCACCCAGATCCCGAGTCCGCCGATCGTGTGATCGCCGTTGATCATCTGCGCGTACCGCTCGGAATGCGTCCGCTCGTGCGTGACGCCCAGGTACAGCCGCCCCGGTTCGAGCACCAGGCCCTCCGGCGGGATGACCAGCTCGGTGTACGGCGTCGACCTGGCCGCGTCCAGGTCCGCGTCGAACACCCGCATCTTCTCGCCGAGGCGCCAGTCATAGGCGTTGGGGGACACCCGTTCCGGCTCGAACGGGTCGATCACGATGTCCCCGCTCTCCAGCGCCTTCTCGATCGCCTTGCGGGTGAGGATCACGAGGCGACCGCCACCCGGTCGCGCCAGTAGCGGGACTCCTGCGGGCCGACCGCGGACTGGTACTTGCCCGCGTACAGGTCGATCTCGCCGGAGGACACGAAGAACATGATCTGGCCGATCTTCATGCCGGGGTAGACACGCAGCGGCTGCACGGGGGAGAGCATGAGCGTCCACTGGCCGTGGAAGCCGATGTCCCCGATCGGCGCGGTGATCTCGACGAACAGCCCGAGCCTGCCGACCGACGACCGGCCGAACAGCAACGGGACGTAGATGTCGGAGCCGATGCGCTCCTCGGTGTGCCCGAGGTAGAGCTGATCCGGCTGGAGCACGTACCCGTCTTCGGGCAGCTCGATCGTCTTGGTCGGGTTCGGACGGTAGGAGTCGACGATCTTGTCCCGATAGGACATCAGCGTGCCGCCGAGCCTGACGTTGTAGCTGTTCGGGTTGACCTGGTCGGAGTTGAACGGCGAAATCGCGATCCGGCCGTCGGTCACCGACTCGGCGATCTCCGGTCCCGTCAGTATCATTTCGAGCCGCCCTTGGCCGTCACGAAGTCGTACTTCACCTTGTCTTCGATCTCGAGGTCCTTGAGCAGCCGCCGCACGGTCGCGAAGTCGTTCATCATGACCTCGCCGTCTTCCTGCGCGCGGCAATCCGCGATGATCTCGTCGACGTGCTCGATGCCTGCGAAGCGGAGCACCTGCGGCCACAGCTCGTAGTCCTCGGCGCCGAACGCGGTGATCGCCTCGGGTAGGTACCGGATGAAGAACTCCTGCCGCTCCGGCTCCAGCTTCGGGTATATCTCCTTCATCAGCTCGGCCAGCACGGGGCCGTGCGCCGCCTCGTCACGCGCGTGCAGCCTGGCGATGAGCGCGTGCATCGGCTGGATGGACTTGTCGCCTGCCAGCAGGTCGAGGAAGGCGTTGATGCTGACCTCGCCGACGACCGTCCACATGAGATAGAGAAGGTCACGCTGCCACTGCTCGTCCATGCTCTCGGCCAGCGCGTAGAGCCTGCGGTTCGTCACGGGCTCCACAAAGGAGTCCTCGAGGCTGATCTCGCGTGCCTCGCGGGTGCGCTGCATCGCCATCATGTGCATGTAGGTGTGCCACACCTCGTCGATGTGGGACTGCTGAACGACTTCCTTGACCTCGTACCGGTCGACGCCAGGGAACACGCCGTGCGCGAGCTTCTCGAACGTCGGGTTCGCCACGTGTTCTTCGGCGGCGATGACGCGTTCGTTGTAGGCGATCCACGCCAGCGTGTTGACCAGCAGCCTCTGCTCTTCCGAGGCTTCGAGGAAACGCGGGTGGTTGGAGAACGGCATCAGGTGCAGCGGGTAGTCCAGCAGGCTGGGGTCGTACTCGCCGGGGTTGATCACGCCGGCCATGTCCGTGCGGATGGTCGCGCGCTTGGGCCATGCCGCTGCCAGCCTGCGCAGCATGCTCGGTCCGACGTGGGTCTCCGCAAGCTCGATCGGGTGCATCGCTATCTCGTTTCTGTCGAGAGGGTCATCAGGTCTTCGACGCGGACGAACTCGAGTCCGCGGGCAAGCAGGCCTTCGATCACAGCGGGCAGGGCGGCGACGGTCTGGGAGCGGTCGCCGCCACCGTCGTGCATCAGCACGATGGAGCCGGGATTCGCCTGGCGCAACACGGTTTGCGCGATCACTTCCGGTCCAGGCATCGCCCAGTCCTCGGTGTCGACGTCCCACAGCGCGAGCCTTGTGCCGAGGTTAACCAGCGAGCGGAGCACCGTGGGCGTCCGCGATCCGTAGGGCGGGCGGAAGAAAGCGGGCGTCGTGCCGGCGGCCGCCGCGATCACGTCGCCGGTGCGGTTGAGCTGATCGGCCAGTTCGGTCGTGGAGAGGTCCGGCAGATAAGGATGGGACCACGTGTGGTTGCCGATGCCGTGGCCTTGTTCCACCATGCGCTTCAGGTCTTCGCCGCGCGCGCCCGCGTTGAGGCCGACGCAGAAGAAGGTGGCTGGCACGCCGTAGGACTCGAGGACGTCGAGAATCCGTCCGGTGTAAGGAGGATGCGGGCCGTCGTCGAACGTGAGCGCGATCTGGTTCCGCGTCCGGTCGCCGTGTTCCAGCGAATGCCCGGTCGCCGTCAGCGCGGCGAGTGCTTCGGCGCTGGACTCCATCGCCGCGTGGTGTTCGTCGAGCCGCCCGGTCAGCGAGCCCGACTCGATAACCAGGCGCACAACGGAAGCGGGGTCACGCCAGGCCGCGCGTGCCAGTTCCGCCGCCGGTACCGAGCCGAAATCCGGCCGTGGCGGGAGGATTTCCGGGTCGGCGCGGTACATGTCCAGGCCCGCGGCCATGAAACCGCCGTCCAGCATGCCGTTGGTGCTGTCGACGACCGTGGTCACCGGGCCGCCGAGGCCTTTCAGATAGGACGCGATCTCCTTGCTGCGGTCGGCGGCGAACCGCACGGCGGGCCGGTCACCGCGCCCGTTCCCGTCCACGACCGCGACCTCGAAACCCGAAGCGGTCCAGCTGATTCCGGCATACAGCATCGATTCCTTACCCCCAGTGATGTTCAGCCGAACTAAACGGCCACGAGTTGCTTGGCGGTGGTACGCCGGATGGCGATCGGCCCGGCGATGGCGATCGCCGCGGCGAGCAGGCCTGGCACGAGCATGGCGACGCCCAGCGACGTGACATCGGCGAGCGGGCCGATGACGGCGGGTCCGCCCAGCTGTCCCGCGTACGCCATGGTGGTCACCCAAGAAAGCGCTCTCCCGACGTTCGCGCCACCGGCGCCGACGGCGCTGAAGATCGCCGGTACGACGGTCGCCAGCCCGGCCGCGACGACCACCCAGCCGGCCAGCCCGAACGCCAACCGTCCACTCGGGAGCAGCGGCGCGACGAGCACGAGCGCGTAACCCAGCACCGCGACCGAACCCGCGAGCCGCATCCAGCTCGCCGGGTCCACTTTCGACCTAAGCCGATCGGCCGTAAGGCGGGTGACGGTCAGCGCGGCGGCGAACACGGTGTACGCGAACGAAGCCGTCGCCGGGTCCGCGCCGAGCATTTCCTCGGCGTGCAGCGAGGCCCAGCTGTAGCCCGCGCCTTCGCTGACGAATCCGGCCAGCGCGACCAGTCCGAGCAGCATGATCGTGAGCGTCGGCAGGCCGCCGGACGAGGCGACCGGCTCACCGCTCTTCTTGCTTTGTGCCTTGCCTGTCAGCAAATGCTTGCCAGGCAAGAGGAACATGATCGCGGCGACCGTGCTTGCGCCGATCATCAGCGCGGTGCCGCTCGTGTCGAGATGCAAGCCGACGGTGATCGTGAGGCCGCCGACCACACCGCCCAGGCTCCACACGCCGTGGAACGTCGACATGATCGAGCGCCCGTACCGGGTTTCGACCTCGACGGCCTGCGCATTCATCGCGACGTCCAGTGACCCGAGCGTGCCGCCGAGCACGAACGCGGACACCAGCAGCATCGGGAAACTCGGCGCCAGTGCCGGGCCGAGCAGTGCGAGCGCCGCGATCGGTGCGATCACACGCAAAACGGCCCGGCTCGACCAGACGTCGGCCAGCCTGCCCGCCACCGGCATGCACGCCATCGAACCGAGCGCGGTCAGCAGCAGTACCAGCCCGATTCGGCCCTCGCCGAGGTGTAGCCGGGCGTTGATCGCGGGCAGCGACGCGCTCCAGATGGCACAGATCAGCCCGCAGAGCCAGAAAACGGCCACCACGGCCATTCTGGCGCGAAGCAGGGCAGGCTCGGGACGCGTCACAGCGGCGGACTTCCTTCTTTGGTGGAGTGCACGACCAAGGGGGAGTCATCCGCTGTCCACTGAGGACGGAATGCCGTGAACTGTTCCCCCAGTTCGATCGGATCCGCGACGATGCGGGCGCACTCAAATAGTAAAGAAACTTTCCTATTTAATTCTGCAGTCGGGGTGTCCCGCTGTCAAGTGACATCTCACGCTTCGAGTGGGGTCCGACGGCCGGTCACGAGCAGGCTGCGCACGGCCGACAGCTCCGCGTCACTTTTCGCGGTGGCGACCCACGGCCTGACCAGATGATCACCGGCCGCTCTGGGCACAAGGTGGACATGGAGATGGAAAACATCCTGCCACCCGGCGGATCGGTTGGCCTGGAACAAAGTTAGGCCATCCGGCCGCAGCGCCTCCCGGATCGTGGCGGCCACCGAGTGGACGGTCCGCATGACGGCGGCCGCGTCGTCCGCCGAGATCTCCCAGATGTCCGCGGCGTGCATCCTCGGCACGACAAGGGTGTGCCCCGGCGTGACGGCGGTGTGGTCGAGGAACGCGATCGTGCGTTCGTCCTCGAACAGCACGCGCCCGTCCCCCTCGCGGCCCGCCGCGATCTCACAGAACACGCAGGGCTTCTCAGCTTCATCCATGGGCTCGACTTTAGGGCGTCCCGCCTGCTCGACTCGCGTGACGTGAACGGCGCTTCCGCGACGCTCAACGTTGCGAACGTGGCGTTCATGCGGACCGGCCAGGTCGCAACGCTCACGCCGACGCCGGTCTGGCACGGCTAGGTCCCGCACTGGGCCGAGGCACGCCATGTTTGCGAGGGGATCCCCCTCGTTCCGGCGCGATAAATGTGCGCGAGTGGTGACTCTGCTCCGTTGGACGCAGCAGAGTCACCACTCGCCCCGGCGCACGTACCCTCGTGGAGCGCGATGTTATTCTGGGAGGGCATGACAGAGTTTCGTGCGATTCCCGAATTGGCCGGTTTCCGTGCTCGTAAGCCGTTGTTGGTCACCGAGGTCGATGTGCTCGACCCCGTGACCGGCTCCGTGACCACTCGCCAAGACATCCTGATCACCGAAGGCCGCGTGGCGCGGGTCGGCGCCGCGCTGAGAGTTCCCGATGCGGAAGTGCTTCCCGGCGCGGGCCTGGTCGCGCTGCCCGGATTGTGGGACATGCATGTCCATACCTTCGACGAGTCCACCCTCCCGAAGTTCCTCGCGCGCGGCGTCACCGGCATCCGGCACATGGGCGGCGCGCCCGTGCACGCCGAGTGGCGGGCCAGATTGCGCGGGGGTGACTGGCTCGCACCCCGGATGGTGTTCGCCAGCCCGATCCTCGACGGGCCAAGGCCGAGCAGGCCCGGTTCGCTCGCGCTGGCGACGGCCGAAGACGCCGAGGCGGCCGTGGTCCGGTGCGTCGCGGACGGCGCCGAGTTCCTCAAGGTGTACTCGGGATTGCCCGCCGACGCCTATGCCGCCATCGCGGCCTCGGGCTTCCCCTTCGCCGGTCACGTGCCGTTCGAAGTGCCGATCGAGACGGCCGCTGTCTCCGGACAGCGCAGCGTGGAACACCTGGACGGCCTGGCGCTGGGCACCTCTTCGCGTGAGGCGGAGATCCGTTCCGGTCTGTCCACATTGGACCCCAGTGATCCGGCGGCGATGTTCGCGGAATTCGGCAGGCTCAACCACTTGGCCGCTACCACCCATGACCCGGCTCGGCTGGCCGCGCTGTGCCAGGTCTTCCTCGAGCACGGCACCTGGCATGTGCCGACACTGGCGGTGTTGCACGCCAAGGCCACGGCTGGCACCCCGGAATTCCCGCTCGCCCCTTACCTGCCGGACATCGAACCGGCGCTGCGCCCCGCATGGGCTCGCGTCGGCTCCTGGCAGGCGGGCGAGGGGGAGCAGGAGGTGTTCGAGCACAGCCTGCGCCTGGTCGGCGAGCTGCACCGGGCAGGAGTTCCGCTACTTGCGGGCACCGACACGTTCGTGCCAGGCCACAGCCTGCATGACGAGCTGGGCCTGCTCGTGCGCGCCGGGCTGACCCCGCTGGAAGCGCTGCGCGCGGCGACCGTCGCACCCGCCCGTTTCCTCGGCGTCGAGGACCGCTTCGGTGCCATCGCACCCGGCATGACAGCGGATCTTGTTCTCCTCCAAGCGAACCCGCTCGACGACATCGCCAACACGAGGACCGTGCGCGCCGTCATCCTCGGCGGTGCGCTGGCCGGATGAGTGACGCAGCGGCGTATCCGCCGTCTGGCGGAGTCTCGCCGCTGCGCCTTCCGATACCGTTTTCCGTGCTACCGCCGTCACCACGCACGGATCCAGAGAGGCTCCTCATGCTCACCACGGCTGCGGCAACTTTCCTGGCGGTTTCTTCAGCGGTAATCCCGGTCACCGGAACGGACGAGATCCCGGCGCGGGTCGAGGTCGTGACGGTCAACGGCTCGGGCTGCCCGGCGGGCACCGCGGAGACCTCGGCGGGCGGCAACACGTTCAGCGTGTCCTACCGCGCCTTCTTCGCGCAGGCGGGCGGGGGAGCGAACCCGGTCGACTCCCGCAAGAACTGCCAGGTGAACGTCCGCGTGAGCCTGCCGCCCGGCTACACCTACGGCCTCGCGGGCACCACGTACACCGGCTTCGCCCACCTGGAGGCCGGCGCTTCGGCGCTGCACCGGGTCAGCCTGTACTTCCAGGGCACGTCGCCGACCGTCGCGCTGAACTTCCCGTTCACCGGCCCGCTGACCGACGAATGGCGCACGGACTACCGGCCGCACCCCACCGAGATCGTCTACTCCCCGTGCGGTGACAGCCGCAACCTGAACATCAACGCGGAGTTACGGGTCAGCACCTCGGACCCGGCCAAGCGGAGCTTCCTGCTCGCCGATGCCTCGAGGGGCATCGTCCGCGCGAAGTACGACTTCGCCGTCAAGCCCTGCTGAGACCGATCAGGAATCAAGAAGCACAGGTCACCGGCCCGCGCCTAGCGTTACCGGCATGACCTCAATCACCAGCATCACCATCGAGGCGGCCGACACCGCCGCCGCCGAACGCTTCTACGCCACGGCCTTCGGCCTGGACTCCCGCTTGCGCGTCCGCGCCTCGCACGAGCCCGCCACCGGCTTCCGCGGCTTCACCCTGTCACTCACCGTATCCCAGCCGGCCAACGTCAACGCCCTCATCGACGCCGCACTCGCGGCGGGCGCGACCACCCTCAAGCCGGCCACGAAGTCGATGTGGGGCTACGGCGGGACCGTCCAAGCCCCGGACGGCACCATCTGGAAGATCGCGACCTCGGCCAAGAAGGACACCGGCCCGGCCGCCAAGGAGTTCGACGACATGGTCCTGCTGCTCGGCGTCGCCGACGTGGCCGCGAGCAAGCGCTTCTACCTGGAGCGCGGCTTCACGGTCGCGAAGAGCTTCGGCCGCATGTACGTCGAGTTCGAGAGCGGATCGAGCCCGGTCAAGCTGGCCCTGTACCGCCACAAGGCGCTGGCCAAGGACGCGGGCGTCGCCCCGGAGGGCTCCGGCTCGCACCGGATCGCGGTCGGCGGCGCCGGTCCGTTCACCGACCCGGACGGTTTCGCCTGGGAGGCTGCTTCCGTGACGGCCAGGTCCTGATGTGCCTCTATCACCTGCCGGGGATGCTCGCCGCACTCGCGGAGGAGAACGGCGAGCCCCCGGTGGAGGTCGAAGAACCGGATTCGGCTGAGCTGGTCGCGGAGGGTAGCGCGGGATGAGGGGCTGGTGTGTGGGTTTTGCGTCGTTCAACGCCGCGAATCACACACACGAAACCGTTTCACGAAGCCCGCGGCCGGGGATCCAGGCTTGCGTTCGAGCGCGCTCAAAGCCATAGCGTCCTTCGCATGACAACACAGACCTGGATCATCACCGGCGCTTCCCGAGGCTTCGGCCGCGCACTGGCCGAGGCGGCGCTCAAAGACGGCGACAACGTGGTGGCCGCCGTCCGCAGCCCGGAGAGCGTCGCGGACCTCGAAGCCGCCTACCCCGGCAACTGCCTGATCAAGGCCTTCGACGTCCGCGACACCACACAAGCCGAAGGCCTTGTCCAGGCGGCCGTCGACCGCTTCGGCGGCCTCGACGTCCTGGTCAACAACGCGGGCCGGGCCGTGGTCGGTGCCGCGGAGGAGGTCGGGGACGCGCCGCTCAGGGAACTGATGGACCTGCACCTGTTCGGCCCTGCCGCGCTCGTCCGCGCGGCGCTGCCGATCATGCGCGAGCGGAAGAGCGGAACGATCGTGCAGATGAGCAGTCAGGGTGGGCGCATGGCGTTCCCCGGCGTCTCCGCCTACTGCGCGTCGAAGTTCGCGCTCGAGGGATGGTCCGAAGCACTGGCCGGGGAGGTCGCCCCGTTCGGGATCCGCGTGATGCTGGTCGAGCCGAGCCGGTTCCGCACCGATTTCAACGCGACGGATGTCCTCGAGTTCGCCGAGGTGTCCGACACCTACCGCGACATCCTCGCCGCGGTGCGCGGAGACCTCGCCGGGGTGGACGGCAAGCAGGAAGGCGACCCGGTCAAGGCCGCCGAGATCATCGTCGAGCTCGCGCACGGGGACGAGGTGCCGCTGCGGCTGGCGCTCGGCCGCGAGGCCGTCGAGCGGATTTCGGGTGTCTACACGCGGGGGCTGGCCGAGGTCGAGCGGTGGGCGGAGACCGCGCGCAGTGCCGACTTCGACGGGGTCCCCGCCTCGGTCCGGCCGGTCTAGGCTGCTGATCATGGCCACCGACGACCTGATGACCCGCGCGCTCGACTCGCTTGGCGATGACGAGGCCTCGGTCGAGGTGATCCATCTCCTCACCGACCTGGCCGATGTGCCCGCGCCGCTGGCTATCGCCGAGGTCGCCGAGCTGCTCGACCTCTCGCCGCACACCCTGCGGTACTACGAGCGGGCCGGACTCGTTGAGGTGCCGCGCGACGGCAACGGGTACCGCGTCTACGACAAGGAAGCGGTGCGGCGGCTGGTGTTCCTCACCCGCATGCGGCTGTCCGGGATGCCGATGCGGGACCTGCAGCACTACGTGTCCCTTGTGGACGCGGGGGAGGAGACGGTGCCCGAGCGGCTGGACATGCTGATCGAGCACCGTGACACCATCCGGCGCCGGATCCGCGAGCTGACGCTGTCGCTCACGGCGACCGAATACAAGATCGCGACCTATGGGGGTTCGACCGGCCCGGATGTGCGGTCGTGAGCGTTGCGGGCGGTTCTAGTGAGGGGAAACGCAAAGGTGGCGTGCTCGTGCACAAGGGTTTGGGTGAAGGAGGCCCTCACTCAAGCCGAGTCCACGCGCGTGGTGAGGCGAGCCTGACGAAAGAGAGGTCGTGAGTGTTGCCGACGGTTAGAACCGGCCATACCACTCACGACCCTATGCGACGGCCCGCCCGCACGAGGTCGGGTGCGGCGGCCGGATCGCCACCGGCCGAGGGCAGCAGTGGCAGCAGCCTGCTCCGCTTGGACTTCAGCGCCGGGTGACGACGGGCCATCGCGCTGCAGCTTCCGCGGGGGCCGGCCTCCAGCAGCAGGTAGTCGTCGCCCTCGGTCAGCAGGTTGTCCAAAGCGGACCAGAACAGCACCGGATCGGCCAGCTGCCGTGCCCGGAAATCCGGGTCCAGTGCTTCCTGATCGGTGACCGGTAATCCGGTCCCGGTCGACTGGATCCGGATTTCCGGCGCGGAAAGCGGACTGCCCGAGAAACCGTCGGCGAATTCTTTCGCCGCAGGCGCGCAGGCGGGACTGTGAAACGCTTGTTCCGAGCGCGCGGGCTGGCTTGCGAAACCATTCGCGGAAAGGGTCGCACCCACCTCGGCCAGTTCGTCTGCCGGTCCGGAAAGCAGTAGCTGACGCGGGGTGTTCATCGCGCCGATGACGACGCTCGGCGTCAGGTAGGGCGCGACCCGTTCCGAATCTCCGGCCATCGGGCGGATCATTCCCGCCGCGGCTTCGGCGGCCGAGATCTGGGGCGAGGACCCCGACATCTCGCTCCACCCGGCGGAACGCCCGCTCGTCCACGGCGTGGGCGCCCGCAGGCTGCGCACCTTCACCACGGCCCGCACCTGCGCCCGCCGCGCGTTGGCTTCGCTGGGCCATCCGCCGTTCCCGATCCTGCGTGGCCCGTCCGGCGAGCCGGTGTGGCCGAGCGGGATCGTCGGGAGCGTCACCCATTGCGAGGGCTACAGCGCGGCGGTCGTCGCCCGTGCCGAGTCCGTGCCGGTGCTCGGCATCGACGCCGAGCCGCACCGGCCGCTGACCGACGGCCTGCTCCCGATGGTCGCGACCCGCGCCGAGCGCGACCGGCTCGGTGAGCTGCCGGACGGTGTGCACTGGGACCGGCTGGTCTTCTGCGTGAAGGAGACTGTCTACAAGGCATGGTTCCCGCTTACCGGGCGCTGGCTGGACTTCCATGAGGCCGAGGTGACCATCGACCCGGTCGAGCACACGTTCACGGCTCGGCTGCTGGTGCGTGCCCCCGTGTCGCCGGCCGGGAGATCACCGGCTTCGCGGGCGCCTTCATGGTGGCGGATGAAGTGGTCATCGCCGCCGTGAAATCGTTTACCTGAATTGCGGAGGTGATTCCGGCCCGGGCGGCGGACTGGCCGGAATCACCTCGCAAGCCTAAATCAGGGCGCGACACTCCAGGTGATTTTCTCGATGCCATTGTCGATCGTGCCGATCTTGGCGAAAGCGTCCTTGCTCAGGATGAGGTCGCCTTTCTTCTGGCCGCCGACGGCGTCGACGATCTGCACCTTGACCGTTCCCTTGGGGCCGGTCACCTGCACGACGACACCGCAGTTGACGCTGCTGGAGTGCTCGCTGCCGTACTGGGCCAGGTTCAGCGCGGCGATGTTCCCCTTCGGCAGGCTCGGCAGGTTGGCGGACTTTTCGCAGGCCACGTCGTCCCAGTCGGCCGTGTAGCCGGTGGTGTACTTGGCGACGCCCTGGTAGGTGGCGGTGCCAAGGTTGCCGGAGTACGGCGCGGCCATGGCCGACGGGGCGAGAGCGAGCATGGCGGCGGAGGCGGCGAAGATCGCGTAACTGACGCGCATTAAATAAACCTTTCAAAGGTATTGTAAAGAGGAATTACCGAAATGGCGGTGCTGGTGGCGGCGAGGGTCAGCACCCGGCCGCCGATTTATCCGCCGAAATGAAGACTAGCCCGCACCACAACGGTGTTATAAGCCCCCATACGGGCGACAGGCAAAACCGCTCGTTGCGAATGGTGAAACGTATTGTCCACTACGACTGGGTGTCGGAGACGATCCGCCAGGCGGTGAGCGCGAGACCGGCCCTGATCAGGCCGGCGGGCTCGGTGAGGTCGAAGCCCAGCGTCTTTCCGAGCTGATCGAGCCGCCGGGAGACGCTGCTGTGATGCAGGTGCAGCAGTTCGGCGGCGCGGCGCGATGAACCGGTCGCACAATAGATATCCAGCGTATCCAGCTCATCCGGATTTCCAGCCAGGCCCGCGATCGCGGCCACATCGGCGTTGTCACGCGCGATCTCACGGGGTATCTCCGCCAGCAACGCCAAGCCGCCCAGGTGTGCATAGTGGACGACCGGCTTGCGCGCCGTGCTGAAGCGCAGCGCGGTACGGGCCTCCCGCCACGCACGGCCGGGGTCCGCCGAAGCGCCGATGCCGGCGCGCACGCCCGCCGGGAAACCGGCCGCGTCCACCGTGGTGGCTAGTATGACGCCCACGTCGGCGACCGAGGCCGCTTTCACCGGCCGCGCCGGGCAGATCAGCGCGGCGACCCGGTCGAGCGGCGCCCCCGCACGGACGGTGACCACGTGTACCGGCAGTTCGGCGGCGAAACCCAGCAACCGCAACGCGCGGTCCCTGGCCGCGTCGTCGCAGTCGGCGGTGATCACCAGCTCCAGCAACGCGGGATCGGCCATCGTGGTGCGCGCCGGTCCATACCGCTCGACCACCGCCGCGGCCGCGATGGCGAGCCGCTCCAGCAGCACCTCGTCGAGCCCGCCTGCCGCACCGGAGCGCTCCAGCCACACCGTGCCGATCTCTTCCTCGTCGAGCGTGATCGCGGCCGTGGTGGACGCGGTGAGCGTCGAGGTGGCTTCCCTGCCATCGGGCGACATGCGGATCACCCGGCCCGTGCCGTGCAGGCGGATCGCGGCCACGCACTCGGCCAGCCCGGCCGACGCACGCGCGAGCGCGGGCAGGTCGACCCGCCGCCGCATCAGCGTGTCGTAGAACATGACCACGCGAAGTGCGCCTTCGACGTGCGAATCCAGCTGCGACAGCCGCTGGGCCAGAGCCTCCATCGCCTCAGGATAACCGCGCCGATCGGTGCGTGAACCGGCTTCGGAGCGCGACGCCTGGCGGATGCCGTGACGGCCGCGAGCCGAGAGGATCTGCCCATGGATTCCGAACTCGAACCTTTCCTCCCGCTGTTCCCCCAGGCCGACCTCGGCGACCCGCTGGACGCCCGCGCGAACTTCGCCGAGCTCGCCGCCGCGATCCCGGCGCCGGACACCGGGGACATGGTGATCGAGGACCGCACGGTGCCCGCCGATCCCGAAGTCGCGATCCGGATCTACCGCCCGAGCCTCGCGCAGGGCGCCATCGTCTGGCTGCACGGCGGCGGATTCGTCATGGGCGACCTGGCCACGGAGCATCCATGGGCCGCCAGGCTCGCCGAAAGCTCCGGCGCCGTGGTGATCTCGGTCGACTACCGGCTGGCACCGGAGAACCGGTTCCCCGCAGCGCTCGACGACGCCTACGCGGTGCTCGCCTGGACCGCAGGCAACGCGTCCGGCCTGGGCATCGACCCCGAGCGCATCGCGGTCGGCGGGCACAGCGCGGGTGCGGGGATCGCGGCGGGCGTGGCACTGCGCGCACGCGACCGGCAGGGGCCGCGCATCTGCTTCCAGCTGCTCAACCAGGCGGGACTCGACGACCGGCAGGAGACATGGTCGGCGCGGAACTTCACCGGCACGCCCTGGCTGACCCGCGGCAAACTCGCGTCAGCGTGGGCGCACTACCTCGGCGGCGTACCCGCCACGCCGTACGCCGCACCGGCGCGTGCCGCCGATCTGACCGGCCTGCCGCCTGCCTACATCGCCAGCGCGGAGTTCTGCCCGAACCGTGACGAGGACATCGTCTACGCGCTGCGCCTGATGGAGGCGGGCGTCTCGGTCGAGCTGCATCAGTGGGCAGGCACCTTCCACGGCTCGCAGGCGATCCTGTCCGCGGAGATCTCGCAGCGGCAGAACGCGGAACTCGGCGCCGCACTGCGTCGCGCGCTGGCCGGATGACCAGCCGAGATGTCAAGCTGGCGGATCCGCCAATTCCCTGATGTCCCTGATCTTTCGACACCGGGTCGATCCCTGATGTGACCATCGTCGCGAGTGGACATTCTCGTCACATGAGATCAGCACTCACCGCACTGGCCACCGCCGCCACGCTCCTGTTCACCGCACTGCCCGCACTCGCGGCGGATGACCCCGGGCAACCCGAGCTCCCGGCGATCAACGCGGCCGCACTGGCGGCGGCGATCGCGGGCCTGCCCGACGAAGACACGACCGGCGCACTGGTCCGGATCACCGGTGAGCGCGGCCAGTGGTCCGGCACCTCCGGCGAATCCGACCTCCGCACCCACGCGCCGGTGCGGCCGGACGGCTACTTCCGGATAGGCAGCACCACCAAGGTCTACACCGCCGTGATGGTGCTGCAGCTCGCGCAGGAACACCGGATCGACCTCGACCAGCCGGTGCAGCGCTACCTGCCGGGACTGCTCCCCGCGAGCTACCCGAAGATCCCGGTGTACACCTTGCTGGACCACACTTCCGGCCTGCCGTCGGTGGACATCGACGGTCTCTACGATCCACAGTGGATTCTCAAGCACCGCTACGAGTACTGGAGTCCGCGCCAGGTCGTGGAAACGGCGTTGAAGCACCCGATCGATTTCCAGCCGGGCACCGCGCAGAAGTACACGAACACCGCGTATGTCACCGCCGGCATGCTCGTCGAAAAGATCACCGGCCGGTCATACGCCCGAAATCTGCGTGAGCGGATCACCGGGCCGCTGGGCCTGTGCCACACCTACTACCCGAACGACGACCCGCACCTGCCCAACCCGGCCGCCCGCGGCTACCTCAACGTGGACGGGGTCGACCTCACCGGGATCGACGTCGACGTCGTCACACTGAACGGGACGACGAAGCTCGCCGACGTGACCGAGATGAACCAGTCGATCCCCGGCGCCGCGGGCGCCATCATCTCCACCTCGGCCGACCTGGACGCGTTCATCACCGGGCTGTTCGACGGCCGCCTGCTCGGCGAGGAAATGATGTCGAGGCTCTTCACCGTCCCCGAGGTGCCCATGTTCGACGGCACGGGGATGGCGACCTTCAGCCAGGGCCTGATGAGCCTCCAGCTGGGGCCGTTCACGGTCTGGGGCAAGACCGGCAGCCGCTACGGCTATTCGAGCGGTGTCTTCGCGACCAGGGACCTGAAGCGCAAGATGGCCTACTCGGTCAACGCCACCGTCAAGTCGCAGGACGGCCAGCCGAAGATCGTGCAGGAGATCGCGAAGGCCGCGGTCACGCCTCCGCCCGCTCATCCCTGACCAGTGCGGCGGGCACGGTGAACGCCGCCGTCAGGCCATCGTCGTCATTGCCGCGCAGGCTGACGGCGATGCCCTGCCGCTGGCTCACCAGCGCCACCACGTCCAGTCCGAGGTGGGTGCCGGCGCCGAGATCGATCTTGTGCGGGGTCGCCAGCCTGCTGTTGGCCTTGCCGAGCTCCGGCTCGGCCAGCCCGAGCCCCGCGTCGGCGATCTCGACGGCCAGATCGCCCTCGTCGGTCGCGGTCACCCGGAGCACGACCTTGGTGTCCGGCGGCGAGAACGACGTGGCGTTAGCGAGCAGTTCGGTGATCAGGTGGACCAGGTCGAACACGGCGTCGCCCACCACGGCGAACCCGATGACCTGGTGCACCTCCACCCGCGTGTACTCCTCGACGGCCGACACGGCCGCACCCAGGACATCCTCGAGCGGCGCCGGCCGATCGACCTGCCGAGGGTAAGGAGCGCCCGCGAGCAGCAGCAGCCGCTCCTGGTTCCGCCGCATCAAGGTCGCCATCTGGTCCAGCTCGAACAGCTTGGCCAGCCGGTCAGGGTCCTCTTCGGTCTGCTCCAGCCGGTCGATGATGGCCAGCTGCCGGTCGATCAGCGGCCCGATCCGCTGCGACATCTCCGTGGAGAACGTCAGCAGTGCCTGCGGCACCTCGGTCGTATCCGCTTTCGACGGCTCTCGCCCGCGTCGCAGCACGGCGATGGGCACGGCCGCGCCGACCGCCGCCCCGGCCAGCCCCCACAGCGCGTAGTGCCACATAGAGCAGAAAGTACGCGGCCGCTGCCCCTGCGTCGATGCCTCGGCCGCTATTTCGCCTGCAGCATCCCCCGGAACGCCTCCCGATGCGCCCACGCCAGGTAGACCTCGGCGACCCCGATCGCCGCGGCGAGCACCAGCCCGGACGGCGCCAGGAAAACATGGAACGCGAAGATCCCCACCACGACCGGCGCCAGCACCGCCAGTGCGAGCGGAACGAATCGGTTCGCCAGCAGCAAAATCCCCACCACGAGCTGAATCCCGGACACCAGCGGCAGCATGTACCCGGTCTCGAACAAGGCCATGGTGAACTTCAAAGCACCCTCGGGCATCCCACTCGCGTCACCGGGCATGAAGTTCAGGAACCCGTTCGAGCCGGTCACGGTGAACAGCAGCCCCACGAGCGTCCGAACGGTCGCCGTCACAACGCGGACGGGCGTCTTGACCTGGGCGGGGGCAGCGATGGTGGCAGTCATGTGTCTCTCCTCTGTCCGGCTTCTCACCCCTGCGTCGAACGGCCACCGCCCCCAATCGACATCCGCCGCCAAAAAAGTTTCGAGCCCTGTCACAGATCAGCGTGCTGCCCTGTCCCAGCTCTTCGCAGGCGTTCCGGATCGGCCGGACGCGGGACGTAAGGAGTCACCCATGAAGGTCGTCGTGATCGGCGGGACCGGGCTGATCGGGTCAACTGTCGTCGCCCGGCTCGGCGAACACGGGCACGAGGCGGTGCCCGCCGCCCCCTCGACCGGCGTCGACACGATCACCGGGGAGGGGCTCAAGGAGGTACTGCATGGCGCGGACGTGCTGGTCGACGTGTCGAACTCGCCTTCGTTCGCCGATGACGACGTGCTGGCCTTCTTCACGACCTCGACCGGCAACCTGACCGAGGCCGCGGCGGCAGCCGGCGTCGGGCACTACGTCGCGCTGTCCGTTGTCGGCGCCGAGCGAGCGGCCGACTCGGGGTACATGCGGGCGAAGGTGGCGCAGGAGAAGCTGATCCGCGAGTCGGGCCTGCGCTACTCGCTGGTGCATGCCACGCAGTTCTTCGAGTTCGCCGCCGGTATCGCGGACAGCGCGACCGTCGACGGTGTCGTGCGCCTGCCGGACGGTGGCGCGCAGCCGGTCGCGGCCGCCGATGTCGCCGCGGTCGTCGGGCGGACTTCGGTAGGCGACCCGCTCGACGGAGTCGTCGAAATCGCCGGGCCCGAGGTGTTCGGCCTCGACGAGTGGATCCGCACCGTGCTCGCGGTGAGGAACGACTCGCGTGAGGTCGTGACGGATCGTGAAGCCCGCTACTTCGGTGAGTTGCTGGGGGAGAGGACGCTGCTGCCCGCTTCCGACGCGCTGATCGGCCAGATCCGCTTGGCCGAGTGGCTGGGCTGACGCCACTCGAAGCATCATCCGATGTCTCCGCGGCGACGAGGTCGCCGCGGAGACTTCGTCAGGTCAGCCCGCGGCCGCGCGGGGCCGGATCCGGTTCTCGGGGCGGTTCGCGACCACCACTCTGAAAGCGCTTACAAGAAGCTCCGCGAAGTCTTCCTCGGAGTACGGGACGGGGACCCGCTCGGCGTGCGCGTCGGCCATCGCCTGCGCGACCGGGATGACGCTGTCCATGGCCTGGGCCAAAAAACGCAGCGCGGTCGGGAGCGGGATGCCCGCCGCGGCCATGTCGATCGCCGCGCGCATCACCTCGGGGCAGGCGGCGCCGGTCTCCTGGGGCTCCTGGCCTGCGCCGAGCATCGCGGCGATGGAAACCAGATTGAAGCCCTGTTTCTGCAAAGACGCGATCTGTTCGAGCCGTCGCATGTGCACGGGCCCGTAAAGCGCGAACCTGCCGCTTTTCGCGGGCGCGGGCAGTAAGCCTCGTGTCTGGTGCGCACGGATATTGCGCACGGACATGCCAATGGCCGAGGACAGTTCTTCAATCGTATAGCCGTGTGACGATACCATGTGATATCTCCCTTGACCGCGCGGTCGATGGAAGCATGGCGCTGAGCGGCACACCAGGCAGAACCACCGGCAGAACCGCAGGTGGGAGGTTCTGCCGGTCGCCCGTGGCAATTCAAGTATGCATCAATTCGAACGGTTACACCGATCTGTGCAAACCATTCTCAAAATCTCCGTTCTCACCTACTTTCGTAGGGATTGAATTACGCCGAATGGTTGATCTTGGTGTATTACATGCCACTGTTGGGGATTAAATGCCCTTCGAGACATCGGATGTCTCGTCATAGCTGAAGGAGATTCCATGTTCTGGAAGCGGATCGCGGCCGCGACAGTGGTCGCGACCAGCGTCGCCACAGCTCTTGTGGTGTCGCATGAGGACACGACCGGACCCGCGATCGAGGCCGTCGCCTCGACGGTGCCCGCGTTCGACCACATCGTGCTGGTGATGTTCGAGAACAAGAAGTACTCGTCCATCAATGGCAGTTCGAGCGCGCCGTACTTCAACAAGCTGGCCTCGCAGAGCGCGAAGTTCACGAATTCGTTCGCGGTCACGCACCCGAGCCAGCCGAACTACATCGCGCTGTTCTCCGGCTCGACGCAGGGCGTCGACAACGACAGCTGCCCTGTCAACCTCGGCAGCAAGCCCAACCTCGGCGCGCAGCTGATCGGCGCCGGCAAGAAATTCACCGGCTACTCCGAGGCGATGCCGTCCGACGGGTACACCGGCTGTACCAGCGGCACCTACAAGCGCAAGCACAACAGCTGGGTCGACTTCGGCAACGTGCCGTCGTCGAGCAACAAGCGCTTCTCGTCGTTCCCGAGCGACTTCACGAAGCTGCCGCACGTCGCCTTCGTGACCCCCGACATGTGCAACGACATGCACGACTGCGGGATCGACACCGGTGACAACTGGCTGAAGAACCACCTCGACGCGTACGCGCAGTGGGCGAAGACGCACAACAGCCTGCTGATCGTCACCTTCGACGAGGACAGCAACACCTCGGTGAACCAGATCTTCACCACGTTCACCGGCGCGCACGTCAAGCCGGGCAGCTACGGCGACAACATCAACCACTACTCGGTGCTGCGCACGATCGAAGCCTCGTTCGGGCTCCCCGGCATCGGGCACGCGGCCGAGAAGTCGCCGATCACCAGCGTCTGGCAGTAGCCCATGTACCTGTCGACCATCGGCCGTAAGGACAACCCAGGCGGGCTCTCGCGGCGCTCGCTCGGCGGTATGAGCGGCAACGTGCTGGCGCTGGGCACGGTCAGTCTCGTCACCGACATCTCGTCGGAGATGGTGACCGCCATCCTGCCCGTGTATCTCGTGCTGGGCCTGCATCTCAGCCCCGCCGCCTACGGCCTGGTCGACGGGCTCTACACCGGTGCCACGGCGTTCCTGCGCTTGATCGGCGGGTACGTCGCGGACCGGGTCAGACGGCGCAAGGCGGTCGCCGCGGTGGGCTACGGGCTCTCCGCGGTGGCCAAGCTCGGCCTGCTGGCCGCGGGCTCGTCCGCCGCGGCGATCGGGGTCGTGCTGACCGCCGACCGCACCGGCAAGGGCCTGCGAACAGCGCCGCGTGACGCGCTGATCACGTTGTCCGCCCCGGAGGACATGCTCGGCCGCGCCTTCGGGGTCCATCGCGCGATGGACAGCGTCGGCGCGTTCGCCGGGCCGCTGGTCGCGGTGGGCGTACTCGCCGCGGTCGGCTCGTCCAGCGGCGTGGGCGGCTTCGACGCCATCTTCGTCACCAGCTTCTGCATCGCCGCGATCGGCGTGCTGCTGCTGTGCCTGTTCGTGCGCGACCGCCGAGGCGAGCGGCCTCCGGCAGGCACGGTCTCGCCCCGCGCGGTGGCGGCGCTGCTGCGCGGCGCGGGGGTCCGGCGGCTGCTGCTGGCCGCCTGCGTGCTCGGCATGACCACGATCGGTGACGGGTTCGTCTACCTGTTGCTGCAGCGCAAGGAAGACATCGCCACCGGCTGGTTCCCGCTGCTGGCGGTGGGCACCAACCTGGGCTACCTGCTGCTCGCGGCGCCGCTCGGCGCGCTGGCCGACCGCGTCGGCCGCCTGCCGGTGATGCTGTGCGGGTACGGCCTGCTCGCCGCCGTGTACGTCCTGCTGCTCAGCCCGATTTCGGGCTGGCCGCTGTTCGTGCTCACCCTGGGCTGTTACGGCGCGTTCTACGCGGCGACCGACGGCATCCTCATGGCACTGGCCGGGCCGCTGCTGCCGGAAGCCCTGCGCACCACCGGTATCTCGATAGTGCAGTCCGGGCAAGCGCTTTCCTACTTCGTGTCGTCCGTCCTTTTCGGACTGGCCTGGCAGGTGTGGGGAGCGAGCACCGCGATCACCGTCGCCGCGTGCACCGTGGGTGCCGCGATCGTGATCACCTTCTTGCTGCTCGTCCCACGTGGCAAGGAGGCGAAGGCATGACCACACGCACCAGGATCTGGATCGCCATCGCGGGCGTGCTCGCGCTGGCCGTGACCGCGGTCGTCTACATCGGACTGAGCGGGACGCGCGGCCAAGCGGCCAGCGCGACGAGCGTGGTGACGCTCGACGGCCAGCGGCTCCTGTTCCGCAGCACGGCCGACGGCGAAGCCGGACGCGTCGCCACCGTCGCCACGAGCGATCCCGGCGGCGCGCGGTCGGTGTCGGCGCTGAGCTGCGCGCGTGTCTACGCCGCGAGCGGCACCGGGATCTGCCTGCGCGCGGAGGGCGGATTGAGCACGTACCAGCTCGTCGTGCTCGACAAGCAGCTCTCGGTCACCAGGGAGATCCCGCTGGTGGGGCTGCCCAACCGGGCCAGGGTGTCCGCCGACGGGAAACGGTTCGGCTGGACCGTGTTCGTCACCGGCGACTCGTACAACGGCGGCCGGTTCTCCACCCGCGCCGGCGTCCTGGACTCCACGTCCGACCTGCTCGAAGGCACGCTCGAAGACTTCACCGTGACCGTGGACGGCAAGCCCTATCAGGCGGCCGACCTCAA
This sequence comes from Amycolatopsis sp. NPDC059657, assembly GCF_042734395.1. Classification (NCBI taxonomy): domain Bacteria; kingdom Bacillati; phylum Actinomycetota; class Actinomycetes; order Pseudonocardiales; family Pseudonocardiaceae; genus Amycolatopsis; species Amycolatopsis sp. NPDC059657. Next base: position 35,619 of record NZ_JBHWEB010000049.1, read on the forward strand.
TTTCTGGGGTGTCACCTTCACCTCGCAGCAGAACCGGTTCTACGCGACCATGTCCACCGGGACCCACCGGTACCTGGTCGAAGGCGATCTCGCGGCGCGCACGGTCCGCACACTCCGTGACAACGTCGAGTGCCCATCCCTTTCACCCGACGAAAAACGCATCGCCTACAAGGCGGCCATCGACGGCGACCCCGCCAAAGGCTGGCGCGTCTCCGTGCTCGACCTCGCCACCGGCGCCATCACCCCACTCGCCGAAACCCGCAGCGTCGACGACCAGCCTGCCTGGCTCGACGCGCAGACCATCGGCTACGCGATCCCTCGCGGCGGCGGGCATTCCGACGTCTGGTCCGTGCCGTCGGACGGCACCGGCGCACCGCGCCTGCTCATCCCCGAGGCCGAATCCCCCTCGGCGCTCTAACCTTTCGGAGGCAGAAATGAAGCGATACCTGGTGCCGGTCTCACTGGCATTGACCGCCGGGCTCGTGCTGACCAGCGTGGCTTCGGCCGCGGCTCCCCAGCTCGACCAGAAGACCGTCTACATGATGGACGACATCACCGCGGTCTTCGAGCAGGGCGCGAACGCGCCGCAGTACGGCAACATCGAGAACGACAAGGACGGCTGCGGCTGGACCGCGGGCTGGATCGGGTTCTGTACCGCCACCGGCGACATGCTGGAGCTGGTCGAAAAGTACAACAAGGCCAAGCCGGGCAACGTACTCGAGAAGTACACCCCGACCCTGCGCAAGCTGGCCGACTCCGGCAGTGACAGCGTCAAGGAACTGGGCACCAAGTTCCCCGCCGACTGGAAGACCGCGGCCAAGGACAAGGCGTTCCAGCAGCTCCAGATCAAGATCGGCCACGACCTCTACCTGACCCCGGCGCTCACCATCGCCGGCCAGATCGGCATCAAGACCAACCTCGGCGTCGAGAACCTCTTCGACACCGCGCTGATGATGGGCCCCGGTCCGAAGGACTGCGACGGCATGCCCAAGATCGTCAAGGAGACCACGGCGGCCGTCGGCGGCACCCCCGCGACCGGCAAGAACGAGAAGGCCTGGCTCAAGACCTACAACGAGATCCGCGTCAAGCACATGAAGAAGCCCTGCACCCCCGGCCGCGAAGCCGACTGGCCGCAGGCGGTCGACCGCTCCGAAGCACTGCAGAAGCTGTCCGACACGGGCAAGCAGGACCTGCGCCCGCCGCTGACCGTCGGCGGCGGCTACGACGTCACCATCACCAACCCGCACGACTGACCGGCGAACGGGGCTCGCCGGGTTCGCCCCCCGTGCCCGGCGGGTCCCGTGTTTCGTCAGCTCTTGCTCGCCGGTCGCGCGGCCGTCATTCGCGCCTCCCCAGTGCCTCGGCCTCCGGCAAGCCCAGCCGTTCGGCGAGCCGCCGTCGTCGCCGCACTTGAGCACTGGTCCGTGGCCGTGACTTCGGTTCCTGGCCGCAGCCACACGTCTCGAAGCCCTCGTACTTGAGCCCGGCTTCGAGCACCGCCTTGACCGCTGCCCAGCCCGAGTCGTTCCGGCGTCGCGGCGCCGCGAAGTCGTGCCCGGCGTAGACCAACGGCCGACGGCACGACGGGCAGGGATGCTCGGCCCCGTCCCAGGCGTACTTGTGGCTCTTGCGGCATGCCACGCAGACGTAATGGACCTTGTAGGTCGATTCGGCGTAGCGGCACATGGTCATCGAGCCTACTCGTAATTCGGTGGCGCGCTTGGGGATTCACCGAGGATGATTCGCGCGGTGAGCGACAGGCCTGAGGTCCGCGTGACGGCTGGGAAACTGCGCGGCACCCGCGAATCGGGGATCGCGGTCTTCCGTGGCATCCCGTTCGCCGAGCCGCCGGTCGGCGCACTCCGCTTCGCCGCGCCCCGGCCGGTCCGGCACTGGGACGGACTACGCGAAGCCGTCGAGTTCGGCCCGCCGCCACCGCAGGCAGGCGCTTTCGGCATGGACGCGGTGCCCGGGGGCGATGACTGGCTCACCGTCAATGTCTGGTCGCCTGAGCCAAGCCAGGGAGCCGGGCTGCCGGTCATGGTCTGGATCCAGGGCGGCGGCTACGGGATCGGCATGTCGGGCCTGGCCGAGTACGACGGCGCCAGGCTCGCGCGCGACGGGGTTGTCTTGGTGACGTTCAACTATCGCGTGGGGATCGAGGGGTTCGCGCGGATCGAAGGGGCGCCCGCCAACCGGGGGTTGCTGGATCAGGTGGCCGCGCTCGAATGGGTGCGCGGCAACATCCGGGCCTTCGGGGGCGATCCGGACCTGGTGACGGTGTTCGGGCAGTCGGCGGGTGGTGGGTCGGTCGCCTCGCTGCTGGTGATGCCGCTGGCGGAGGGGCTCTTCCGGCGGGCGATCGCGCAAAGTGTGCCGGGGACGTACTTCACGCCGGAGTTGGCCGGTGATATCGCCGCCGCGTTCGCCGCCGAGTACGAGTTACTGCCCACGGTGAGTCAACTGTCTACTGTGGACCCTCGTGAGCTGCCTGCCGCCGGGGACGAGGTGACCGCGAAGATCGGGCAGCGGACGCGCTGGGGGCAGGCCGCGCATCGGTCGATCCCGTTCGCGCCGGTTGTCGACGGGGAGGTGCTGCCGACGACTCCGTGGGAGGCCAGCCGGCAAGTCGACATCATCGCCGGGCATACGCGTGACGAGCAACGGCTCTTCAGCGTGATCGAGAACGCGTCGGCGCCGTTGGAGGTCTTGGCCCCGGACGCGCGGCGGTATCGGGAAAGTTTTCCTGGAGTGAGCCCGGATGAGCTACTTGAGTTCGTCAACTCGGATTGGCTGTTCCGCATGCCGTCGCTTCACCTTGCCAAGACGGGGCGTACCTATCTGTACGAGCTGACGTGGTCTGGGATTCTCGGCGCTTGCCATGGGCTTGACGTGCCGCTCGTCTTCGGAAACCTGCAACGCGGGCAGCCCGCCATGCTCATCGAGGACGTGGCGGCCGCCGAGGCGGTGTCCGCGGACATGCGCGCCGCGTGGATCGCGTTCGCTACGCATGGCGATCCAGGTTGGCCCGCTTACGAACCCGAGGGACGGCTTACGCGGATCTTCGACACGCCGTCGACGGTCGCCGCGTATCCGGAAGAGACGTCCCGGCTGCTTTGGCAGGACTACGCGTTCGCTCCGCTGCCGCTGCTCTAGCGTCGCGTGATCCTGCCGGTGCTGGTCGCCGGTTATTGAGGGAAAAACCAAATGTGGCTTACCCCCAGGGCAGCTGAGTGAGGGCCTCCTTCAGTCAGATATACGCAATGCTGGGCAGTTGAGGCTTGGCCCGCGTTGTCAATCGGCACGTGAGCACGTGAAACCCGGGTCGGTCGGGCCGTCGTCGGTGGCCCGGCCGCAACCCATCTAACGTCCACAAAGGACTCAAGCGGCTGAATTTCGCCCGCGATGTCGCATTTGCCTGCTTTGCGGGGCGGCGTGGACGGAATGAACGGGGCGTATGTGTCGCTCAGCGTTGCGAACGCCCCGTTCGCAACGTTGAACCACCCCTGCGGCACCCGCCGAGCAGCGGGCTTGACCACGCGACGGTGGCGGACCGGCAATATTGCCCTCGTCCGGCGGCGGCGGCGCCGGGCACGATCACCGGATGAGCAGGCAGGCGTCGACCGGTGGCCGCGGCTCGCGGTTCATGCATCGCGTCATGGCGGTCATGTTCTGGCTGCCGGTGCCGGTACTGCCCGCGCTGCTGGTCTCCGGTGATCTCGGCTGGGCTTGGTGGCACGTGGCCCTCGTGGTGCTCTTCTCGCTGTTCCTCGGATTCGCGAGCTGGTGGGACGCGGGCGACGAGAAGCAGGACACCGAGCGGTTGCGCGCGGCGGGACGGCGGGCCGTCGCCGAGATCCTCGTCATCGAACTGGAGGATGTCCATGACGGCTCAACGGAAATGGCGGTGCTGAGACTGCGGATCGCCGGCGCGGAGGTGCCGCCGTTCGAAGCGTGGTACCGGACCCCGGGCCAACCCGAGTTCAAGGTCGGCGCCCGCTTTCACGCCACCGTCGACCCGGCTGACAACCTCGTCACCCTCGTACCGCTTTAGGCTGCGGTTCATGATCCTTCGCCACGTGACCATCGACTGCGCCGATCCGTACGCGCTCGCGACCTTCTGGAGTGCCGTGACCGGCTGGCCGCTGTCCGATGAGGACGTTCCCGGTGATCCGGAGGTCCTCGTCGAAGCTCCCGCTCCGGCACCCGGCTTCCTGTTCATCCGCGTGCCCGAGCCCAAGACGGTGAAGAACCGCGTCCACTTCGACTGGATGCCGACCGAGCGCACCCGTGACGCCGAAGTGGAGCGCGTCCTCGCGCTGGGCGCCACGCTGCACGAGGACCACCGCAAGCCCGACGGGCGCGGCTGGGTCACGCTGCTCGACCCGGAAGGCAACGAGTTCTGTGTCGAGCGGAGCGCGGGGGAGCGCGCCTGAGCGGTGTCATCGAGATTTCATCGGATCTCGTTAGCGTCGCCGTCATGAAGAAGAAAAGGACTTCGGTGCTGCTGGCCGGTCTTCTGGCCACAGCGGGGATTTCTCTGGCACAGGCGCCTGCGGCACACGCGGCTTCGTGCGACGGCACGTACACGATCGTCGTCGGTGGCACCGGCAGCTCGTGGAACAACGACGGTTTCACCGGCAACATCCAGCAGCACGTCGGCTACCCGACGGCCATCCCGAACGGCGCCAGCGCCCGTGCGGGCGTCAATGAGCTGAACCGGCTGATCCGCGACCAGCGCGCCGCCTGCCCGTGGCAGCACGCGAAGGTGGCAGGCTACTCGCTGGGCGCCGCTGTCGTGCACACCTGGGTCACCGAGAACTGGCAGACGTTCGACAACGTCAACGCCATCCTCGTCTCCGACCCCAAGCGCCAGGCGCCGCCAGGGGCCAATGGCGGGAGCGTGCCGTTCGGCGGGTTCGTCGGCGCTCCACTCGCCGGCGCCGACCGGTTCTTCGGCAACGTGCCGGTGAAGTCGATCTGCCACTGGGACTACGTCTGTGACGAGTCCGCCGGCATCTGGACCTACCCGCACAACCACGTCAACAACTATCCCAACGACTTCAACGTCGACCATCACAACGACGACGCCAACGAGCAGTGGTACAACGGCGCCTGGCAGCCCTGGTAGCGGCGAAGATGCCCCCGGCGACGGGGGCATCTTTCGCGTCTTGCGCTAGGCGGTGTGGGTGGCCGCGGCGATGATGACGTCGGCCACCATGCCGGGCTGGGAGACCGCGACGGCGTGCGAGGCGTCGATCCTGGTGATCTCCGACGAGGCGCGCTTGGCCATGAACTCCTGGGCGGCGGCGGGAATCGCGTTGTCGTGGTTGGCGATCAGTGCCCACGAAGGCAGCTTCGTCCACGCGGGGACGGCGTCGAACGGCGCGGCCAGAGCCGCCTCGGCGACGGGCCGCTGCGTGACCGCCATGATCGCCGCGGTCTCGGCGGGCACGTCGGCGGCGAACACCTCGGCGAAGTCCTCCGTCTTGATCGACAGCTCGGGCTTGCCTTGTGCGACAAGGACATTCGTGGTGTCCGGCCCGAGCTTGCCGCCCGGGAACCGGCCGGACAGCTCGAACACGCTCTCGCCGTTGTCCGGCTGGAAGGCCGCGATGTAGACCAGCGCCCGCACGTTCGGCGTCTCGGCGGCCGCGCGGCTGATCAATGCGCCGCCGTAGGAGTGGCCGGCCAGCACGACCGGGCCGGACACGCCGTTGACGACGTCCGCGACGTAGGCCGCGTCGGACTCGACACCCCGCAGCGGGTTGGCGGCGGCGATCACCGGATAGCCCTGCTCGCGCAGCTTCGAGACCACGCCGGTCCAGCTGGACGAGTCGGCGAACGCGCCGTGGACCAGGACGATGGTGGGCTTGGTGGCGGTCATGGTGACTCCTTGGGCTTCGAGAGAGAACGAACGGTCTTTCTGCTAGCAATCATGGGGTGCTGCCGGGGCTGGGGCAATGTGATGAGACCCATCTTGTGGAACGAACGTTCTTTCTCTACGATGCGGGCATGAGGACCGGTGAGGTTCACCCCAAGGAGCGCCTGCTCGAAACCGCGGCGCGCCTGTTCTACGCGGAGGGCATCCACGCGGTCGGCGTCGACCGCCTGACCTCCGAAGCAGCCGTGACCAGGGCGACCTTCTACCGGCACTACCCCGCCAAGGACGATCTGGTCGCGGCCTACCTGGCACTCACGAGCGAGCGCATCAGGACGGCCGTCGCCGCCGCGCGGCAGGACAAACCCGCGCTGGAGGCGCTGGTCGACACCATGGCCGTCGTCGGCAACGCGACCACGGGCGAGGACTTCCGCGGCTGCCAGTTCCTCAACGCCGCCGCCGAGTACCCGGACCCCGAGCACAAGGTCCGCCAGGTCATCGACGACCACCGCGCCTGGTTCTTCGGCGTGCTCCGCGACCTGTCGGCCACGCTCGGGCATCCCGATCCCGACCACGCCGCCCGCGTACTGGTCCTGCTGCGCGACGGCGCGCTCAGCGGCGGTGACCTCGACGACGCCGAGACGGTCCGCGAGACCTTGCGTCGAGCCGTGGCCGACCTTTTCGCTCAGGGGTCGTGAGTGGTACGGCCGGTTCTAACCGGTCTAAACACTCACGACCAGAAGGGGCCGCCAGGCCCGAAAGCCAGCTTGGCGAAGCGTTCCCCGATCCGGCGGTGCGCGGCGGCGTCGGGGTGCAGGCGGTCCGGCATCGGAAGTTCGGCGAAGTCCGCTTCCCCGTACAGCTCCAGACCGTCCAGATAGGACAGCCGGGCATCGGCCCGCTCCCGCACTATCCGCGCGAGTTCCTCTCGGATGACCTTGAGCGTCAGCTTCCCGGCGGCGCGCTCGGCGGGATCGCCGGTCGCCACGAAGCGGAGTTCGCCCTCGCGGATCGCGTCGAGGTCGAAGGCGACCGGGCCGGGGGTGTCCTCCTGGATCGGGCAGAAGATCGGGGAGACGACCAGGAGCGGGGTGGCCGGGTGGCCTTCGCGGATGGTGTCGAGGAAGCCATGGACCGCCGGGCCGAAGGCGCGCAGGCGCATGAGGTCGGCGTTGGCCAGGTTGATGCCGAGCTTGACGCTGATCACGTCGGCCGGGGTGTCGCGCAGGGTCCTGGCGGTGAACGGGTCGAGCAGCGCACTGCCGCCGAGGCCGAGGTTGATCAGCTCGACCCCGCCGAGCGAAGCGGCCACCATCGGCCAGATGCCGGTGATGCTCGCGGCGTTGGAGCCCTGGCTGATCGAGCTGCCGTGGTGCAGCCAGACCCGCTTGCCTCGGTCGGGTGCCCGCTGGACCGGGGCGTCGGTGCGCAGTGCGCCGAGTTCGACGCGTTCGTTGTGCGGCAGCCAGATCTCGACGTCCTTGGCGCCCGGCGGCAGGCCGGTGAAGCGCAGCGTGCAGTGCGGGCCCGATGTGGTTTCGACGGCCCCGGTCACCGGATCCGCCACGTGGACGTCGCCGCCGCTCGTGCGGGCTTGCGCGCTGAGTTCGCCGTCGATGACCAGGTCGAAGCAGCCGTCGGGACGCGGAGGCAGGCCGCGGAGGTCCATTTTGGTGCGGAAGACGTCCAGTTCGACCGCACCCGCCGTGGTGTGGAAGGCCAGCCGGACGCCGGACGGCTTCGATTCCGCCGTGGCCAGCTGCGGGTCGGCGCACTGCGCGCGTGCCCAGGCGGGCAGCCGGTGGGGGAGCAGGCCGTTGGCGGTGCGCTCCAGGTCCTGCGCGCCACGCAGGAGGTCCGCGGTGAGGGGTGTGGTGATCCAGTTCGGCGCGGTCATGATGTGAGACCGTACCGGGATGCGCGTATTGGTGGTCGAGGATGAACGGCGGCTCGCCGAGTCCTTGCGTGCGGGCCTCACGGCCGAGGGCTACGCCGTCGACGTCGCGAACAACGGCCGCGACGCGCTGTGGCTCGCCGGGGAGAACCCGTATTCGGCGATGATCCTCGACATCATGCTGCCGGGGCTGAACGGCTACCGCGTCTGCCAGCGCCTGCGCGCGAACGGGGACACGACGCCGATCCTGATGCTCACCGCCAAGGACGGGGAGCACGACGAGATCGAGGCGCTCGACACCGGCGCCGACGACTTCCTGCCCAAGCCGTTCTCCTATCCGGTGCTGCTTTCGCGGCTGCGGGCGCTGATCCGGCGCGGTGGGTCCACTCAGGCCGGTCCGCTGCGGCTCGGCGACCTCGAACTCGACACCGGCAGCCATCGCTGCCGTCGCGGCGAGACGGAGATCCCGTTGACCGCCAAGGAGTTCGCGCTGCTCGCCTACCTGCTGCGGCGGCCTGGCACGGTGGTCACCAAGAGCGAGCTGCTCGAGAACCTGTGGGACTTCGCGTCCACCGCGACCGCCAATGTGGTGGAGGTGCACATCAGCGCGCTGCGGCGGAAGATCGACACCCCGTTCGGCGCCGAGACCATCAGGACGGTGCGCGGTGCCGGATATCTGGTGGTGCCGAATGCTTCGTGATCTGCGGCGGTCCACGCGCCTCCGGGTCGCGGCCGCGGCCGCGTTGTCGTCGATGATCGCGCTCGGCGCCATCGGGGTCGTGTTCGTCGTGCAGACACAGGACCGGCTCGAAGCGACCGCCACGTACACGGCCAAGCAGCGGGTCTACCGGATCCAGGAGCTGCTGAACGCGGGCACCCCGGTGGACAAGATCAACAGCAGGGTTCCCGACCTGCTCTACGAGATCCTCGATCGGGAGGGAAAGCGGGTGGCGAGCTGCCCGGCGACCTGGAATGGGAAGCCGCTGATCGCGCGGGCGGAGTCGGCTGGAACGGGCTTTACCGACTTCAGGCTGTATGACGTGGACCGTAACCAGCGAGAGCCGATGAATTGCCTGGCCGAGCTGCAGGAATATGCCTATCGGGACAAACCGGAGCAGCTGGACGAGTCGCAGCCGATTCCGCTGTACAACGCTATGGGATATTCCGAAGACCAACGCTACGTCGTGTACGCGGCGGCCACGATCGACGCGGCCGCTCTGACGGCGGCCGAGACGACGCGAACCTTGCTGCTGGTCGGGATTCCGCTGGTGTCACTGCTCATCGGCGTGATCGCCTGGTTCGCCGTCCGCAGCTCACTGCGCCCGGTCGAAGCGTTGCGCCGGGAGGTCGCGGAGATCAGCGGGCACGACCTCGGCCGCCGCGTGCCGGAGCCCGGCGGCCGTGACGAGATCCCTCGCTTGGCCGCCACCATGAACACCATGCTGGACAGGCTGGACACCGCGATGACCAGGCAGGTCCAGTTCACCGCCGACGCCTCGCACGAGCTGCGCACCCCGCTCACCTCGATGCGCAACCAGCTCGAGGTGCTGCTCACCTACCCCGACCAGATCGAATGGCGGCCGTCGTGTGAGAACGCGCTGCTCGACGTCACGAGGATGGAAGAGCTGGTCGCCGACCTGCTGCTGCTCAGCAAGGTCGAAGCGGCGGAGACCGGGCTGGTCCCGGTGCCGCTGGCCGAGATCGTCGCGGCCTGTCTCGACGGCCGCGAGCCACGCGAAGGCGTCACCATCGAGTCCGATGTGGACAGAGCGGCGGTGGTGCTGGGTCACCGGACCAGGCTCACCCGGCTGCTGCGCAACCTCGTCGACAACGCGGAACGCCATGCGACGTCGAGTGTGCGCGTCACGGTGTCCATCGTGGACGATGACTGCGTGCTGACCGTCGCCGATGACGGCGCGGGCATCCCTGAAGAGGACGCCGAGCGCGTCTTCGACCGGTTCGTGCGGCTCGACGACGGCCGCGACCGTGACGAGGGTGGCTCCGGGCTTGGCCTCGCGATCGTCGCCGAGATCGCGCACGCACACGGCGGCACCGTCTCAGCTGAGGGCTCCGTGCTGACCGTGAGGCTGCCGCGCGTGGAAAGCTGAAGACGTCTTCAGCGATCTTAAGGTTCGCTTCAGCGACTGAGCCCGAAGCTGCTCGGCATGCCGATGAGTCATGCCGAGTACCTCGCCACCCGCCAGTTCCACGGGCTCACCGGCTTGCGCGCGCTCGCCGCGGCCGCCGTGGTGTTCTTCCACTATGGCGGGCCCGCGCTGGACAGGCTGCAGGGCTGGATCGCCGTGCACCTGTTCTTCGTGCTGTCGGGCTTCCTGATCACGACGTTGAGCCTGCGCGAGGAGGACCGCGCCGGGCGGATCTCGCTGCGCGCGTTCTGGATCCGCCGGGTGTTCCGGATCATGCCGGTGTACTACACGGTGCTCGCGCTGACGACGGTGTTCGTCCTCATCGGCGGGACCTACTGGAGCACCAGGCTGGGCGACGCGATGCCGTTGTACCTCGTGTTCGGCAACGAACTCGTCGACTACAACACCCCGCTGGGCATGTCGTGGACACTCGGTGTCGAAGAGAAATTCTACTTCGTCTGGCCGGCGCTGCTGGTGCTCACCGCGCTGGCGAAGAGCCGGAAACTCTGGCTGCGCGCGGGAATCTGCGTGGTGTCGGTGGTGGCGGTCGTCGCGGTGGTGCTGCCGCTGACACACGGACAGGGCTGGGGAAAGCTCGCGGCGCACTACGTTTCGCTGGTGATCGGCTGCCTGCTCGGGCTGCTCATGCACCACCCCAAGGGTTTCGCGCTGGTACGCCCGTTGATGCGGCCGGTCGTGGCCGTGCCGATCGCGGTCGGCTTCTGCGTGTTCCAGCTGTGTGTCGGTGACCTGGTGCCGCTGGTCGGCGGGATTCCCTGGTTCACCCCGATCTACGCGGTCGTGTCGGCGGTCCTGCTGGTCGCCGCGCTCGCGCCCGGCCCGGTGCAGCGGGTGCTCGCGTGCCGTCCGCTGACCTTCGTGGGCGACCGGTCCTACGGGCTCTACCTGAGCCAGGTCATGGCCGCCGCGGTGACCGGCCTGCTCGCGCCGTCCGGCTACGTGAAGGCGGCCGCCACCGTGGCGGTCGCGCTCGGCATCGCCTGCGTGCTGTACCGCTGGATCGAAACGCCGATGATCGCGCGCGGCAGGCAGATCGCGTCCCGCCGCCGTCCGGCAGCGCTGGTGGGTGCCGCGTGACACCCAAGCGAGGTGAGCTGCTGCTGATCGTGAGCGCGGTCTTGGTCGCGCTCGCGGTCTTACCCACCTTCTGCAGTTTCGGGCCGTTGGACCTGGAGGTCTACCGGTTCGGCTCGCAGGCGCTGGTCGCTGGCCACGACCTGTACGGACCGCTGCCCGTCACCCGCCTGGGCGTCTCGCTCCCGTTCATCTATCCGCCGTTCGGCGCGCTGGTGATGCTGCCGCTGGCCCTCCCGCCGCTGGCCGTGGCCTCGGTGCTGCTCATCGCGGCGACCATGGCCTCGCTCTGGGCGGCGCTGCGGGTCGTCATCCGTCGCTTGTGGACGGTCACGCCCCGCATGGCCTCGGTGGCCGCGCTGGTCGCGACCGTGCCGTCGCTCGCGCTGGAACCGGTGCGTAACACCCTGTCGTTCGGCCAGATCAACATGGTGCTGATGGCGCTGGTGGTCATCGACTGCCTCGCCGAGAAGCCGCCCTGGCCAAGGGGCATGCTGATAGGCATCGCGGCGGCCATCAAGGTCACCCCGGCCGCGTTCTTGCTGTTCTTCTTGCTGCGCAAGGATTTCCGTGCCGCGCTGACGGTCGTCGTGTCGGGTGCCGCTGCCAGCCTGCTCGCGTTCGTCATGGCGCCCGCCGCTTCGGTCAAGTACTGGTTCGGCGGCCAGCTGACCAGCGCCTCCGGGATCAGCGGTTCACCGCTCAACACCAACCAGACGATCGCGGCGGCGCTGCGCAGGCTGCACCTGCCGCCTGACGGGCTGCTCTGGTGGGTGCTCGTGCTGCTGGTGCTCGTCGCCGCCGCGCTCGTCATCGGCCGGGTCGAGGCGCCGATGGCGGTCATGGTCACCGCGGCCGCCGCGCTGGTGATCTCGCCGATCTCCTGGTCACACCACTGGGTGTGGATCGCGCCCGCGCTGCTCGTGTTCGCCAGGTCCGCGAAACCATGGCTGACGCTCGTGCTCGCCGCGGTGTTCGTCATACCGCCGTTCACGCTCCCGCCCGCCGGCGGCGATCGCGAACTCGCCTGGTCGCCGGTGGAGCACGTGATCGGCAACGTGTACCTGATTCTCGCGCTGGCCTTCCTGACCTGGCAGCTGCTCGCGTCTCGGCGCCTCGCGGCAGGTCGACACGAGCAGCAGGAGCACGAACAAGAGCCCCACGATCGCCAGGCAGCCCCCGCCGCCGCCACCGGATTCCCGGCGTGACCGGTATTCGGCCATGGTGGTCCTTTCGGGCCTGCCGGGCGGCCCCCTCACCGCCCGGCAGGCGGACGGTCACGGGTGCTGGAGCCGCCCCATGATCAGCGGGACGAAGTGGTCCATGTCGGCCTGCAGGCACGGCTGCTGCGCGTGCTTGCCGGTGCAGCCCGGCGCCCAGGTGCTGCCGTCGCCGTAGTCGGCGAAGTAGTACGGGATGCCTGCCGCGTTCAGGTTGGCCGCCGTCACCAGCGCGGTCTCCCGTGCCCGGTTCTCGAACACCGCCTGGATCGGGTTGTCCAGCAGGTTGCCGCCGTTGCCCGTGTACAGGGCGACGCCCATGCCGCGCAGCGAGGACACGTGCTGTGCGGGGCTCTGCGCGTTCCAGATCCCGTCGAACGGCCAGATCGGCGGGCCGAAGATCGCGTCGGCGCCCACCGTCGGGACACCGGCGCTCGAGTCGACCGAGGTGCCGATCACCGCGGCGCGGATCTCCTGGCTCAGCAGGTCGAGCCCGCCGGACAGCGCGCCGACGTAGCTGAACAGGTCGGGCCGGTGCTCGGCGTAGTGGAACGCGCCGAAGCCGCCCATCGAGTGCCCGACGATGGCCCGGCCCTCCTTCGAGCCGATCGTCTTCATGTTCGCGTCGATCAGCGGGATCAGCTGGCCGAGGTGGAAGTTCTCCCAGTTCTGCGGCCCGACCGCGCCGGGGTTGACCCAGTTCGAGTACCAGCTGCGGACGCCATTGGGCGCGACCGTGATCAGCGGGGCCTTCTTGGTCGACTTCTCGGTGATCTCCAGGTTGGGGATCGTGTTCGGCCGGTCGGGGTTGCCGTGCAGGTTGTAGAGCACGGGGTAGCGGGTCGCGGCCGCGTCGTCGTAGCCGTCGGGGAGGGTGACCATGATCAGGTGCTGGCCGGCGATCTGGCCGGGCAGCAGCGTCGGTGTCGGCACCTGGTCGGAGCTCACGCTGAAGGTGAACGTGCGGCGGCCGTCGCTCTCGTCCACCCAGGCGGGCTGCTGGACCACGGTGAGCCCGAAACCGTTTTCGAAGTGCGGCAGTGTCACCGCTTCGGCGACGGCGGCTGGCGCGGCCAGCGCGGAAGCGAAGGCCAGGCCCGCCACCACGGCGGCGGTGCCACGCGGACTCCGGAAACGCGTCTTCATCGGATTCCCAACTCATTTCGCAGGTTGATCACAAGGTTGACCGTGCCAATACTGGCTTTGCCGCTGGTCAGCGGACCAGGTCGGAAACCGGCCAAATACGGCCGGTACCCACGCTATGGTCGATCACGGGAAGAACACACGCCGATGCGAGGGGCGAGGGGAATTGGCGAGCGAGTTCGGCACGCTGCTGCGGCAGTTGCGGCGGCAGGCGGGGATGACCCAGGAGCAGCTGTCCGAACGGTCCACCGTCGGCGTGCGCACCATCCGCAGGCTGGAGACCGGCGACCCGACCGACCCCCGGCTCGGCACCGTGAAGCTGCTCGCCGAAGCACTCGACATCTCACCGGTCGAGCGCCGCAAGCTGCTGTCCGAAGCCGGTGAGACCGAGCCGGAAGAGCCCGCCCCGGAGCCGGAACCCGTACCGCGCGACGCGCTGACCGACGCCGCCGACGAACTCGCCCGCGTGGTCGGCGGCCGCTGGCAGCGTGAGGAGGAGCAGCGCCGCATCCACGACCCGTTCCCGCTGCCGGTGCGGTGGCAGCCGGTCGCCGCGCTGCTCACGGATCACGACGACAACATCGGCCGCGTCCCGGCCGGTGCCGCCGCGGTCCCGTTGAACCTGACCGGCTCGCTGGACGAGATCGACGGCACCTACCGGCGGATCCCGTCGCAGCGGCTGGTGGTGCTCGGGCGCGCCGGGTCGGGCAAGACCGTGCTGACGCTGCGGTTCGTGCTCGACTACCTGCGCACACGCACTCCCGGCGAGCCGGTCCCGGTGGTGTTCAGCCTCGGCTCCTGGGATCCGACCGCCAGCACCCTGCGCGACTGGCTGACCGCCCAGCTGCTCCGCGACTACCCGGGCCTCACCAAACGCGCTCCCGGCCACCCGACCTTGGCGGCCGCGCTGGTCGAAGCCGGTCACATCCTGCCGGTGCTGGACGGGTTCGACGAGCTCGCCGCCGGTCTGCACGGCCCCGCGCTGGAGGCGCTCAACGCCACGACCCTGCCGTTGCTGCTGACCAGCAGGCCGGACGAATACGCGGGCGCGGTCGCGGCCACCGACGTGCTGACCGGCGCCGCCGGTATCGAGCTGATCGACCTCACGCCGGAGGACCTGGCCAACTACCTGCCCCGCACCACGCGACGCAACGCCGGCGGCGGCACGGTCTGGGATCCCGTGCTCACCGAACTCCGTGAGGACCGGGCCGCCGACCTCGCCGCGGTGCTGACCACCCCGCTGATGGTGGTGCTGGCCAGGACCGTCTACAGCGACACCCCCGGCCAGGACCCGGCCGTGCTGCTGGACACGACCCGGTTCCCCGGCCGCGAAGCACTCGAAGACCACCTGCTCGGCAGCTTCGTGCCGACCGTCTACCGGCAGCAGCCCGGCGCCGCGGCTTCGCGCCGGACTTGGGCGGCGGACCGCGCGCAGCGCTGGCTCGGGTACCTCGCGCGACACCTCGACCGGCTGGAGACCCGCGATCTGGCGTGGTGGCAGCTCGGCAACTCGCTGAGCAGGTCGTCGCGCATCCTCACCGTGGTGCTGGTCGCCACGGTCACGACGGCGTTGTTCGACTGGCTGTTCTTCCTGCCGGTCGACATGATCAACTTCGGCGCCGCCTTCGGCCTGCGCGCCGGCCTCATCGACGGCCTGTTCATCGGCCCGGTCGTCGGCCTCGGTTTCGGGCTGGTCTACGGGCTGATGGTGGTCGTCGGCGGGACGGTGTTCGAGCCGTCGCGGATGCGCGTGCGGCTGTTCGGCCGCGGCGACCGGGGCAGCGGGCGCGCCAGGAGATTCGTGCTCCGGTTCGGCGCCGGGATGCTGGGCGGGTTCGTGGTCGGGCTCGGTTACGGCCCGGCGACCATGCTGGCGCGCCTGCTCATGTTCGGCTTCCCACCGGAACTCGGCGAGGTGATGGAAGGGGCGGCGGTCAACATGATCACCACCGGCCTCATCTTCGGGCTCGCCGCCGGTCCGGTCTTCGGGCTCGCGGCCGCGGTCGAGGCGCCGCTCGACCTGAACGCGGTCACCAGCCCGGCAGGCCTGATCGCGGCGAACCGCGCGACGGTCATCCGCCAGTTGCTGCTGCTCGTGCCGCTGCTCGTCGTCGCGATCCTGGTCGCGGGCTGGCTCGTGGTCGGTGCGTTGCAAGGCGTGCTGGGCGAGCTCATCTGGACGTTCAGCGGCGGACTGCTCATCGGCGCGGTCGGCGGCCTCGGCGCGGGCTTCGCGTACGCGTTCGCGTTCACCGCGTGGGGACAGTGGGTGATCCTCGCGCGTATCTGGCTGCCGCTGACCGGCAAGCTGCCGTGGGCGATGCTCGCGTTCCTCGAAGACGCTTACCAGCGCGGGGTCCTGCGGCAGGCGGGCGCCGTCTACCAGTTCCGCCATGCCCGGCTCCAGGATCACTTGAGCCGTTCTTTCCCGGCCTGAACACCGGGACCCCTCCCAGTCGCGGTCCGCACAATCACCGGCATGGACCTCGCACCCGAGTACCGGCCGGACTTCCTGGCGGAGCCGGAGCCCGCGCCGCGCGATCCGCTGGCCGTCGCGATCGGGAACGCCTCGCTGCTCGGCGTCGGCTACCTGCTTCTCAAACGGCGCGGGCTCGCCGTTCTCACCTGGCTGATCACGCTCACGCTCGTGATCATGCTCGCCTCGGCCCGCGAGCTCTGGGTGGAGATCACCACGCTGTGCTGGTGGTTGCTCTCGATCGCGCACGGCTGGTCACTGGCCACGCGGCGTGGCACGCGGGCGGTGCTGAACGGCCAGCGCCTGGTCGCTTTGGTCGTCGCGGTCCCGGTGCTGCTGATCGTGGGACTGCTCCGGTTCGGCGCGGCCATGATCGAAGACACGGTCACCGAAGCGCGCGAAAGCGGTGACTGCGCGCCCGCGCTCGCCGCGATCGACCGGCTGTGGCTCGGTCACCGCATCGCCGACGGCCCGCTGACGGTGCGCGGTGAGCGGACCGCCGAAGCGTGTCACCGGATCCAAAACGCCGCAGGCAGCCTCGCGACCGGATTGACCGGCGACACTGCCGCGCTGCAGGCCGGTTTCGAGACTCTGACGTCCGTGCTCGCGGAAGTGCCTGGCCACGAAAAGATGGTCGGCAAGACACTCGACGGTTTCCTCACGGGCTTGCCGGCCAAGAATCCTTGCGAGACCGCCAAAGTCACCGACTGGCTTCGCGCTCGCCAGTTCACCAACAACGACCTCGACCGGTCCGTGGAGGCGATCGGCCGGACCGAGCCCGTCACGCTCGTCGGCTGCGGTGACCAGCTCGCGGCCGGCGGCTACCTGGAACCCGCGCGGGCGCGGTATCAGCAATACCTCGACCACTACCGCGGCCGGGACCGGGACCTCACGGCCAAGGCCGAAGAGGGCGCCCGGAAAGCCACGTTGGCGATCGAACTCAAGGACGTCCGCGGCCTGCTGTCAGGCGCGTACGGCACCTCGGAACCCAGCTACTGCAGGAACCCCGCGCAGTACAGCGGCGCGCCTTCGTACGCGAAAGGACCGAATCGCACGCTCATGTACGGCGACACGGCCTACACGGGCAGCCTTCCCGCCGAGTGGCGGGCCTCGGGTCCCGAAGACGCGGCGCTGATCGTCTGCGTCGGCAAGGCGGAGTACGGCACACCGGTCCGGACCTGCCCGTACACGAGCAAGGGGAGCATCCGCGGCTTCCCGACGGACGTGACGTTCAAGAAGATCGTGATCCCGATCCGCGCCTATGAGCTGCGGACCGGCAAGCTCGTGGCCGACACCCGCCCGGAGATCGGCGGCACGAGCTGCCCCCAGACCATCCACTACTCGCGCTCCAGCCTCATCGCCGACCTCGGGCCGCCATCGGAGATGTACGTGACCCCGTCCGACGCCGACATCAGGGCGGCCTTCGCGGCGGTCGTCAGCCCATGACCCGGCGCGCGGGAACGGCCGCGGCCACGCCGGCGATGGTCGCGGTCAGCACACCCGCGAGCTGGATCACCGTGCCGATCGAGGTGGCGGCGCCGTAGTCGCCGGTCAGGTTGCCGATCCCGGTCGGGCTGATCAGGAAGCCGGCGATGATGAACAAGCCGAGCGCGGTGCCCACGAGCGGCGCCCACCGCCACTTCACCAGCGCGATGAAGATCGTGCCCGCGCTCAGGATCAGGATCCCCGGCGGCGGGTAGAACGGGAAGACGACCCCTGACGCCCACAGCACCGCGATCCCGATGGCGCCGATCAGCAGACCGGCCATGGTGAGCACTCGCGCGTTCATGTTTTCTCCTTCGTTCGGGTAGGCGCTCAGCATGTCCGCGCGACCTGGGGCGCGGCGTCCGCCCGGTGTCGTCTCTCGGCGGTACGTAAGGTGGCGTAGAGCCGCCGGGAATCGCCGGAGACCAGGTGCTGTTGAACCTCAGCGAGGAGAGTGAGGACATGACTGTGACCAGCGAGAAGGCCGTGCTCGCGGGCGGCTGTTTTTGGGGCATGCAGGACCTGATCCGCAAGTACGACGGCGTGCTCGCCACCCGCGTCGGCTACACCGGCGGCGACGTGCCCAACGCCACGTACCGCAACCACGGCACGCACGCCGAGGCCATCGAGATCCTGTTCGACCCCGAGCGCATCACCTACCGTGAGCTGCTGGAGTTCTTCTTCCAGATCCACGACCCGACGACCAAGAACCGTCAGGGCAACGATCTCGGCCTGAGCTACCGGTCGGCCATCTACTACACCAGCGAAGAGCAGAAGCGCGTCGCCGAGGACACCATCGCCGACGTCGACGCCTCCGGGCTCTGGCCTGGTAAGGCCGTCACCGAGGTCGAGCCGGCCGGGCCGTTCTGGGAGGCCGAGCCGGAGCACCAGGACTACCTGGAGCGGTACCCGAACGGGTACACCTGCCACTTCATCCGGCCCGGCTGGAAGCTCCCCGCCCGTAAGACGTCCTCCGCGGGCTGAGTTTCAAAGGACTCGTGAGCGTTGCGGGCGGTTATTGTGCTGAAAGCCAAATGTGGCTGGCTGGTGAGGCGCGCCGAAGCCTCGGGTGGGCGTGAAGCGAGGGGGCCTTTGGGTGCGTAGTACGCACTCGGGGGCACCCTCGCTTCACGATGGGGTGCTGGCGGAGTCCGCGAGTGGTGACTCTGCTGCATCTAACGGAGCAGAGTTACCACTCGCCCATGCTGAACGAGGGGTTTCCCTGCCTCCGCTCGATGCAGTTGGGGAACCCTCGCCCGAAGCCCTGGCAGGCTGACCGTGGAGGATTCGCGTCGCCTAACGCCGCAAATCCTCCACAGTCACTCATTCGAGGAGGGCTGACGCTGGCCAAGGTCGCCCAGCACAACATGACACCTTTGACCTTCCGCCCAATAACCGCCCGCAACACTCACGACCCCGGTGGTCAGTTCGCTGGCCGAGGCCAGATGCGGACCACCTGTTCCGCGAGGGCCCGTGTGCGTCGGTCGATATCCGCGTCGCTCCAGTTCTGCGGATGCGCGTCGATCAGGTGTTTGTTGAGCATGAGCACACTGTGTTCGTTGAGAGCTTCGCGTTTGCCTCGTGGTCCTTCGCCGCTGTCCTGGCGTGTCCACGGATAGTTCGAAACCAGCGGATTCAACCGGCTGGTAAGGAGCGTGAGGTTACCCAAGGTCTGCACCCGATGATTGCGTTCGGCCTCGGCTGACTTGTCGTCATCCGGAAGAGCCCAATGGGTTTGCCAGGTCTGCGGCAGCACATGCTCGATCGTGAGCTCCCCACGGCGGCAGTGGGTTTCTTCCGTATGAGACGTGCGGTAGCTGTCCTCCAACGCTTCCAGGATCATGCGGCCGCGTCGCCGCGGAATCATGATCGAATAGAAGCGGATGCGTGAAAGGCTGCTGATCACCTCGTTGTCGAGTGGCCACCGTCGAGAGTCGCCGGACTGTTCTGCGAGGAACCTCTCGCACTCGCTTCCGACGTCTGCTGGTGCGGCCTGCTTGAGGTGGCGCAGAAGCTCGACGACGACGCTGTTGGTGTCCGCCAACGTGACACGACAGATCATTCGTCGGACGAGCCAGCTCTCCACTGCCCGCAAAGCCCTGTCTCGCGCCTCTGTCGGCACTGCCGAGTTCGGCCTCTGCAACCAGAGAAGCAGGGGCATGGTTGCCGCGATGTCCATGACTTCGATGATGCGGTAGTAGAAAGTACCGGGCGTGGAATGCGGTGGCTGTTCGCTGAGCTGCCGATAGCAAGCGGCGTCGGCTTTGAGCTCTGAGAGCACAGGGCGCACATCGTCTGCGCCTGCGAGTACGTGATCGCGGAAGTCTGCGAAGATGCGATCCGAGGGCACGAGATGGGCTCGGCGCATCGTCAACCAGTAGTTGAGGAAGACGTCGATCCGCGGCCGGACCAGGCGACCTTGCCGGAGTTCGAAGCGCCAGTAATCACCGGACAACGCGTCCCAGTACTCACGATCAAGGAGCTCAGTGTCTTGCTTCTGGCGTTCGGCGGCCTGAAATACGGCATTTTTGACAAGGTCGGCCGCGAGCAGCGGGCTGCCCCTATCGTTGAGTGCTTCGAAGATCGCCTGTGCATTATCGCCAGGTTCGAGGTCTATGACGACCAGTTTCAGGTGAAGTGCCAGTGCCATGGTCAATGCGCGAAGACGATCCGCGGGTTCGCGTTCATCCTCGGCGTCCAGTGCCCAGGCTTCGATACGCTCACGCAAAAAGACGATTGCCTTGCTGACGCGATGTTCGCTTGAGTCGTTTTCCGGATCGTCATCCATGGCGTTTTGAAAAGCGGTGCGGTCAGCCTGGATCGGCCAGACCTTGAGTAGTTCGTCCGGCTCGTCGATGATGTGTTCGGGATTGCGGACAAGCGCTTTCAGCAGCGCGGCATCGCGAGGACGACCGTGCTTCTCGGCGACTTGACGCGCCGCGTTGAGGAGCAACTGAAGTGTGATGAGCCGCTGCTGTCCATCGATGACATGCCTGACTTGGATGAACCCGGCCGGATTCGGTTGCTGATCAAGTACGACTGCGCCCATGAAGTGGGGCGGCACTTCGGCGGTCTTGCCGCCGAGTTGACTGTCGAGCAACTCCTCGGAGACCGCGCGCACGTCTGCCCACAGTGGTTCCCACTGCTTCTCGACCTGCCACACGTACGGGCGCTGAAACACCGGGATCACGTACCGAACCTGCGGCTCGAACAACTTTTGCGGCGTCAGCGTGTTGGCCTGCACGTACGCGGTCTCCTCTGCTGGGATTCTGGCTCTTGTTTCGGTGCCGGTGATTATCGCTTCCGTTAGGCAGCGTGTTACGGGAATCACCATGTTGGCGCGATGTCAAGAGCAACGACGACTTAGCGCCTGACGCTGGCCGATTTGCTGTGATGCCGCTCTGGCGTTGATCGGCTTTGTGGTTAATGATTGGCGCGAATGTTCGCCGCCGCGAGCGTGACCGTCTCCGCGATGCGGCGCTGCCGGGTTTCCGGCTTCTTCGCGGTCACGATCCATTGCAGGATCAGGCGTTTCGACGACGGCGGGAACTTCTCGTAGTTCGCGTGCGCCGCCGGTTCGCGGGTGAGCTGCTCGCGCAGATCGTCGGGCATCGAGACCTCCCAGGTGCCCTTCGCCTTGGCGAGATCGATCAGCGCCTGGCCGTGCGGGGTCATCAGGCCCTGCTCGATCATGCGCGCGGCGCGCTCGCGGTTGACCTCGCTCCACGAGCTGCGCGCGGTGCGCGGGGTGAAGCGGAGCTGGGAACTTCCGGTGCCGTGCTTGCGATGCAGGCCGTCGATCCAGCCGAAGCAGAGCGCGTGCTCGATCGCCTCGTGGTAGCGGATGCTCGGCGTCTCGCTGTCCTTGTGGTGGATGATCAGCCAGATTTCCTTTTCGGACTGTCCATTGTGGATTAGCCAGTCGCGCCATTCCTCAGTGGTGGCCGCGGAAAACGTGTGCATCGTCAGGCACCCTTCGTGGCCAGGATGTCCAGGTAGTGCTGGTTGAACATGATGCCGAGGATGTTGCCGAACGGGTCGATCACCGAAGCGGTGACGAAACCGGGGCCGCGCTCGACGATCTTGTCGTGGACGGTGGCGCCGAGTTCGAGCAGCCGGTCGAAGGTGGCCTGGACGTCGTCGACGGCCCAGTAGGTCAGCGCACCCGCAGGCTTTTCCGACTTGCCGTGCGGGGAAAACCGGCTGTCGACGATGCCGAACTCGGCCTGGTAGTCGCCGATGCGGAACTCGACGTACGAGGGCGGGCCCTCGAGCGGGCGGGCGAAGTACGGCTCGGTACCGAAGAACTCGGTGTACCAGGCCGCGGCGGCGGTGACGTCGTCGGCGAAAACGTTGAAGGTGGTGAGTCCTCGCAACATCGGTGGGTCCTTCCTTCGGTGTGTCTGATGAGGACCACTCTGCCTGCCAAAGTGCTCACCAACTGAGCACTTTTACGGAGAAGTTGCCGCGGTGCGTCAACCTGAAAGTTACTCACAAGTACGTAGTGACTTGACTTACTCCTGCAAGTATAACTTGTTCTTATCTGCCGACAGTGAGGAACATCACATGGGCGACAAGAGCAGGAGTTATAAGGGTTTCGGAGACGTCTCACGCCGCACGTTCATCGTAGGAACAAGTTCTATATTGGGAGCCGCGATCGCCGGCGGCCGTGCCTCCGCGGCCCCGCCACTCACCCCGGGCACGCGGGTACCGGCACTGGTGATCGGGACCGGATACGGCGGTTCGGTCGCCGCGTTGCGCCTCGCGCAGGCCGGGGTCGACGTGCAGATGGTCGAGATGGGGATGGCCTGGGACACCCCCGGCGCCGACGGCAAGATCTTCGCCAACACGACCACCCCCGACCAGCGGTCCTTCTGGCTGCGGACCAGGACCAAACAACCGCTGAGCAACTTCCTCGGTTTCCCGATCGACAAGGACATCCCGCGCTACACCGGCATCCTCGACGCCGAGGAGTTCGGCGGGATCATCGTGTACCAGGGCCGAGGCGTCGGCGGCGGCTCGCTGGTCAACGGCGGCATGGCCGTCACGCCGAGGCGTGAGAACTTCGGCGCCGTGCTCCCGACGGTCAACGCCGACGAGATGTACAGCACCTACTACCCGCGCGCCAACGCCGGTCTCGGCGTCAGCACCATCGACCCGGCCTGGTTCGACACCACCGACTGCTACCAGTACGCACGCGTCGGCCGCAAACACGCGCAGCGCTCGGGTTTCCCGTTCGTCTTCGTGCCGGACGTGTACGACTGGGACTACATGAAGAAGGAGGCGGCGGGCACCGTCCCGAAGTCCGCGCTGGCAGGCGAAATCCTCTACGGCAACAACTACGGCAAGAAGTCCTTGCAGAAGACCTACCTCGCGCAGATCAAGGCGACCGGCCGCGTCACCATCACGCCACTGCACAAGGTCACCTCGGTGACCCCGGCGTCCGGCGGCGGCTACACGGTCGCCATGGACCAGCTCAACACCAACGGCGACACCATCGCGACGAAGACCGTGGTCGCCGACAAGGTGTTCTTCGCGGCGGGCAGCGTCGGCACCAGCAAGCTCCTGGTCAAGCTCAAGGCGACCGGCGCGCTGCCCAACCTCAACAACGAGATCGGCAAAGGCTGGGGCGACAACGGCAACGTCATGTGCGGCCGCGCCAACCACATGTGGGACCCGACGGGCGCGCTCCAGTCCTCCATTCCCTGTGGTGGCATCGACAACTGGGCCGCGGGCGGCGCCTTCGCGGAGGTCGCCCCGCTGCCGACGGGCATCGAGACCTACGCCTCGTTCTACCTGTCGATCACCAAGAACCCCAACCGCGCTGAGTTCACCTGGAACGGCGCGGCCGGGAAGGTCGACCTCAACTGGCAGACCGCGTGGAAGCAGCCGTCGATCGACATGGCCAAGTCGATCTTCGACAAGATCAACGCCAAGGAGGGCACGATCTACCGCACCGATCTGTTCGGTGTGTACAAGATCTGGGGCGACCACCTGACGTACCACCCGCTCGGCGGCGCGGTACTCGGCAAGGCCACCGACAACTACGGCCGCCTGCACGGCCACCCGGGGCTCTACGCGATCGACGGCTCGCTCATCCCCGGCAACACCAGCGTCAACCCCTTCGTCACGATCACCGCACTGGCCGAGCGCAACATCGAAAAGATCATCGCCACCGACCTCTGAGCCAAGGAGTCGTGAGTGGTACGGCCGGGGGGTGACGGGGGGGGCCCGCCCCCAGCGCCCGAACCTACGGGGGGTGTGGGAGGGGGGGGGACAACGAGT
>NZ_JBHWEB010000049.1:59254-66793 GCF_042734395.1 Amycolatopsis sp. NPDC059657
GTACGGCCGGTTCTAACCGGCCGTACCACTCACGACCACCTCAGACCTTGGGGATCATGCAGACGGTGTCCAAGCCGAGTACGTGGTTGAGGCGGCCGAAGGCGAGCCACGAGCCGATGCTCATGCTCAGCTCGACGATCTCGAGCTGGCTGTAGTGCGCGGTCATCCGGGCCCAGAACTCCTCGTCGAGCCCATGGTGGTCGAGCGCGTACCGCTCGGCGTACTCGGCGGCCAGCCGGGTGCGGTCGTCGAAGGCCTCCGTCGTGCGCCACGCAAGCACCGCATCGGGGAACTCGTCCTCGACCTTCACGCCGTCGCGCTCGGTGCGCCAGTCCAGGCAGAACACGCAGCCGTTGATCTGGGCGATCCGCAGCCGGGCCGCTTCGAACTCGCGCAGGCCGAGTGTCGTGTGGGAGTACACCGCCAGCGAGAAGTTCGACGCGGCGACGCCGATGCCCGGCACCATCTCGCCCCAGACGTAGGCGATCGGCTCCTTGCCTTCGGGGATGTCGATGTTCATCGGGCCACCTTTCCGAGTTTGCCGATCGCGGGTCGCAGTGGGACGTCGAGTGCGTCGTAGAGCCCTGGTTCCGCTTCCACCAGCCAGTCGATGGCGTTGACGAGCCTGCCGACCGCGGTCGCGTTGCCGCCCGCCGAGCGGTTTTCGCCCTCGTCGGTCGCTTCGATGGTGACCTCGATGCGGGGACGGCCTTCGATGATCACGCGGTGCGCGCCCGCGGAGTTCGGCGGCATCGGCCAGTCGGTCGCGCAGGACGGGTGGATGCGGGTGACGTGTTCGACGACGATGCGGGGTTCGCCGCCGACGATGCCGATCACCTCGAACCGCACCGCGCCTTGGGTGCCAGCCTCGAACTCGCCCATGGTCCTGGTGCCGACCGTGGTTTCGAGCGGGCGGCGGTCGACCGTCTCGCGGATCTCGTCGATCTCGGCGCCGAGCGCGCGGGCCATCAGCCGGATCTGCCCGCCCCACACCATGGTCGGCACCATCGGCGCGAGCATCGGGGGCGCGTAGTCCATCGGCTGCCCCATGCCGACCAGGTACCGGACGGAATCCGGCTGCTCGTAGGTGGAGTAGTCGAAGATCTCCTGGCAGCGGATGACGTCCACGGTCGTGCCGAGCCCACTGACCAGCAGCGGCAGCACATCGTTGCCCCAGCCGGGATCGACGCCGGACACGAACAGCGAGCCGCCGCCTTCCTTGACTGCGGCTAGCACCGGGTCACGGAGTTCGGCGGGCGCGTTGCGCTGGTCGTAGAGCGGGTACAGCGAAGGCGTGACGACGACCGCGCCAGCCTTGATCGCGGCGGTGATGTCGGCGAGCGCTTCCATCGGGCGGATGTCACCGGACGCCGCGTAGACCACGGCGCCGGGACTGGCGGCGAGCACGGTTTCGACGTCGTCGGTCGCGGCGACGCCCAGTTCGTGGCCGAGTCCCGCCAGCGGGCCCGCGTCGCGGCCGACCTTCGCTGGGTCGTGCACGAGCACGGCCACCAGCTTCAGCGCCGGGTTCGCTTCCACCGCGCGAATGGCGGCCCTGCCGACATTGCCGGTTCCCCACACGACTGTGGCAATCATGGGGTGGACGCTAACGACGCCGCGCCCGCGCGCCTAGGAAAGCGTTCCGCTCAGCGCAACGTCTAGAACTCGTCGGAGTCGGTGAGTTCCCGTTCGAAGGCGTCGGCCTGCGTGACGACCAGCTTGAGCGGGCGCTCGAACTCCTCGCGGACGCTCAGGTCGGCCAGCGGGACGGTGTGCTTGAGCAGCGCGACGCCATCGACGACGCCGGCACCGCCGACGAGGGACTTGCCCGCCAGTTCGAGCAGGCGGCGCGCGTCGATCTTGTCGGCGTAACCGACGGGGGAGGAGATCTCGAGCCACGCCGCGCCGTCACCGGCCATGTGGTGCACGGAGACCTGCTGGGTCCGGTTCTCCTCGGTGTCGAGCCGGAACCGCAGCCAGTCGCCGGTCTCCTCGAGTACCTCGTACCGCGTACGGACAAAGTTGATCACGTCGGTCCAGCTGGTCACACCCGTCACCTCTCGTATGGCCTGCCCTCAAGCATGGGGAGCATCCCACATCGCCACCAGCGTGCCGCAATCCGCACTGGAACGCCCGTGGAACACCACCGCTGGTCCATTCGAGTGAGAAACGCGCCATCCCTGAACTTTCCCCGCTCCTGGCGAGTGTGAGCACTTCACACGTCAGTCTCGTGGGGAGGTGGACGGTGTGACCGACCGTCATGCGCGAAGCGGCGAAACGGTGCTGCTCCGCCCGGAAGGATCGGCGCGGGTCGAGGCGGGCCCGCTGATCGACGCCGGTGACTACGCGCTACACGTCGAAGGTGATTTGAAAGCCGCCAGGTCGTGGTTCTCGCGCGCGTACGCGCTGGCGGACGAGGCGGGCGACGGGCGGCTGATGGCGGCCGCCGCGCTGGGGCTCGGCGGGCTGTGGGTGCACGAGCACCGGCCCGTCGAAGCCGCGGCCAAGGTCGAGTCGTGCCAGCGGGCGGCGCTGGCACTGGTTGGCCACGGGCCGGAGGCGCAGCGGTTGCGGATCAGGCTGGCCGCCGAGTCCGACTACCGGGCCGGGCGGCACGCCACGATCCTGTCGCTGCTCGAGGAGGCCAGGCACGGGGGCGACCCGGTCGCGTACGCGGAGGCGCTGAGCCTGGCGCACAACTGCCTGCTCGGGCCTGACCAGGCGCGCACGCGGCTGGCGCTCGCCGAGGAGCTGATGCGGGCCGGGTCTCGCACCGACCGGCCGAGCGACGCGGTGATGGGCCTGCTCTGGCGGACCATCGACCTGTTCCTGCTGGGTGACGCGCACGCGGAGCGTTCGCTGACCGAGCTGTGTGGCTCCGAGAAGGCCAGGCGCAACGCGGCGGTGTGGTTCGCCGTGCTCGCGATGCGAGTGATGCTGTGCATCCGGTCGGGGCGGCTGGACGAGGCCGAGCGGCTCGCGCGGGAATGTGCGGAGCTCGGCAAGACGGTCGGCAATGTCGACGACGTCGGCTGGCTCGGCGCCCAGCTGACCGCGATCCGGTGGTATCAGGGGCGGATCGCGGAGTTCGTCGCCCCGCTCACCGAACTCGCGAACTCGCCGCTGCTCAGCGAGACGGACAACGGGTTCCTGCCCACGCTGGCCGTCGCGGCGGCGACCGCGGGTGATCTGCGGACGGCACGCGGCGCGCTGGCCCGGTTCCGCGGCGACGACTTCACCGAGCAGCCGAGGTCGAGTTCGTGGCTGATCGGGATGAACGGCGTGGTCGAAGCGGCGGCGCTGCTGGGTGACGCGGAGATCGCGGCGCGCGCGTACGAGCTGCTGCTGCCGTACGCGCGGCTGCCGGTGCTGGGCGGGCGCGCGATCGTGTGCGTCGGCTCGGCGCACCAGGGACTGGGCGTCGCGGCGCTGACGATGTGCGACACCGGCCGCGCGGTCGCGCATCTTCGGTCGGCGCTGGTGCGGAACACCGCGCTCGGGCATTGGCCCGCCGCCGTGCTTTCCCGGTTCCGGCTCGGGCACGCGCTGGCCGCGCACGGCGACGAGGCCGCGTCACGCGCCGAGCTGACTCTCGCCGCGCGCGAAGCCAAGACGCTCGGCATGGCACTGCCCGGTGTGCGCGCCGAACCGATCTCGGCATCCTGTGTCCGAAGTGGACGGTACTGGCGCATCGAAATGGGCACGCGATCGGCCATTGTGGACGACTCGGTGGGAATTCGTTACCTGGCAACGCTGATCGGCAACCCCGGCGTCGAGATCGAGGCGCTGGATCTGGCCGGAACGCCTGGTAAGACGGATCGGACGGTCGCTCAGCCGGTCGTGGACGAGGTCGCGTTGCGGCACTATCGGGACCGGCTGGCGGAGTTACACGCCGAGATTGACGACGCGGAGTCTGCGCACGACCTCGAACGCGCGGCCAAGGCGCGCGTGGAAGCCGACTGGCTCGCGGACGAACTGCGAACCTCGACCGGGCTGGCCGGACGGACCCGGCGCTTCGCCGGTGACCCCGAGCGCGCGAGAATCGCGGTGGGCAAAGCGATCCGGCGCGCGATGGACCGGGTGAGCGAGGCCGACGCCGCACTCGGCGCGAGCCTGCGCGAGTCCGTGCAGACCGGCATGCGGTGCTGTTACCGGCCGATCAGGGTTGCGGAATCCCGCGCGGTCCTGTCATGATCGCACCATGTCTGATGGAAAGGGCGTGTTCGCCCAGTCGCGTTGACCGCGACCCGGCGGCGCAGTGCCCGCCTCGAGAGTGCCCGCCTTCTTGTTCAACCGAAACCTTCTCGCGATCGAGATTTCGAAACCTGGTCGCGCGCGGCCGAATTGCGCGAAAACTGGCATAGCCACGCCTTGTCCTGTGAACCCGCGGACAGACCTGCCGCCGAGAGTGCGATAGCCGCGCTCTACGCGCTGGTCGATCAGCCTCCGCCGCGGTTCATCTGGGTGGATTCCCCTGCTGTGGCGGGAAAAGTCGTGCCGGAGTCGACCGCGCTCAGCGTCGACGGCCCCTGGCCGGTCGAGGGCAGGCTCGCCGCGCTGGTCACCCGGCTGCGCCAACGGCTGGACCGCGGCACCCGCGGGGATCTGCGTTCCGGTGTGCGTGACGTACTGCGCCAGGCGCTTGGGGAATCGGTCGTCGACCCGATCCGGGCGGAATTGCCCGATCGCCCGCGATTCGGCTGGTACGGCCAGCAGGAAGCCGATTGGGTGGCGTACTACGACATCTGCCATCGGGTCGGCGTCGCCCTGTACGGCGTCGACGACCTGGCGCAGCTCGAATTGTGGGCGACGATCGCGCGGTCCTGCGGATGGTGGTGGCCGCGCGAGGACGTGTGCGTGATCGTCGAACGTCCCGCCGTGATCCGCGCCGAACCGGCGGACGACATGATGCCCGCACTCGTTTTCCGGGACGGCTTCAGCGTGTACACCTGGCGTGGGACCAGAGTTCCCGCCTGGGTGATCGAAAATCCCACGGTGGACCGGATAATCGCGGAACGCAACGTCGAGATACGCCGGTGCGCCATCGAGCGGATCGGCTGGGAGACCTTCATCGAGCAGGCCGAGCTCGCCTTGGTGAGCCAGGCCTCCGATCCCGGAAATCCTGGCTGCGCACTGGTTCTCTACGACCTTCCCCACCGGCAAGGCGGCGCGCGGAACCGGCTTTTGCTCGCGGTCAACGGTTCCGTCGAACGCGACGGAACCCGCCGCCGCTACGGGCTGCACGTGCCGGACTGGTTCGAAGACCCGATCGACGCGGCAGGCTGGTCGTACGGGCTCAGCGGAGCCCAGTACTCGCGGCTCGCGCGCCGGACCTGACCCTGCTCACGACCACAGGTGATGACTCATGTATCTGGCTGAACTGCTCGACCGGACCGGCCTCGAAGTGCTGGACCACTTGGAAAGACAAGTCACCATCCCGGTGATCGACGGCCCGCAGGCCCAAGGTGACCTGATCGTCGTGCCACTGGACATGGTCGGCCCGGTGACCGCGCGGCCGTGGGCACGCTGGCGGGAAGTGCCCGTGGACGGCGTCGAACTGGTCCGCGGGGTGAACGGCAACAATCCGCACACGCTCGTCGCCGACACGGGACCTGCCGGTGGACGACCGACGTGGGCGATCCGACCAGGCTCGGGATCGCGTTGTTCGAGAACACCGAGCCGGTGTTCCTGATTCACCCGGAACACGGCGGCAGCGGCGTCGCGCCAGGCCGCTGGCTGGTGCGCCGCCAGCAGGAGCGTGGCGCGTTCCGCGGGCAGAGCGTGCTCATCGCCGACTAGCCGCTCTTTCGGCGGATCACAGGGAAAGCCGCAGCCGCTAGGAATGGAAAGTCCCGTTTTTCCATTCCAGGGAGGAAATGTGCGGTTCCGAAGAACGACGCTGTTCGCCACCGCGGTGGTGGCGGCACTGGTGACCGCGGTTCCGGCGGCGGCGGCCCCGTCGCCGGAAGACCGTGTCTCGGCCAGGTTCGACGCGCTGCTGGCGAATCCGGACGGCCTCGCGGAGTTCCTGCGTGCCTTCCCGAAAGGCGGTGACCTGCACAATCATCTTTCCGGTGCGGTGTCGACGGAATCGCTGATCCGCTATGCCGTCACGGACGGTCTCTGTGTCGACAAAACGACTTTGACCGCGTCTTATCCGCCGTGCACGGCGACGCAGCGGCCAGCCGCGGACACCGGTACGGACAAGGCTTTTTATCGGGCCGTGCTGCGCGCGTGGTCGATGGAAGGCTTCGATCCGGCCGGTCCGGAATCGGGCCATGACCATTTCTTCGCCACCTTTGGCAAGTTCAGCGCGGCCACCGACCGGCACAAGGGCGACATGCTCGCCGAAGTCGCCGAGACCGCGTTGCGGCAGAACCAGTTCTACGTCGAGACGTTGATCTCCCGTCAGGGTTCCGCCGTCCGCGCACTCGCGGCCAGTGTCGGGTTCAACGCGGACTTCGCCGTGATGCGTCAGAAAATGCTCGCGGACGGCGCGATGGCCAAGATCGTCGCGGCCGCGAAGACCGACACGGACAACGACTACGCGCAGTTCAACGCCGCGCTGAAGTGCGGCACGCCAGCGGCTTCACGCGCCTGCGTCTTCCCTGCGCGCTACGACTACCAGGTCGGGCGGGCGACGAACCCCGAGATCGTGTTCGCCAACCTGCTGCTCGGCTTCGAACTCGGCCAGGTCGACGGCCGCTACGTCGGCGTCAACCTGGTGCAGCCGGAAGACGACCCGATCGCGCTGCGCGACTACCACCTGCACATGACCATGGTCGGCTTCCTGCACAAGCTCTACCCGAAGACCAGGATCACCCTGCACGCGGGCGAGCTGACCCCTGAGCTGGTCCCGCCGGCCGACATCCTGTTCCACATCAGGGAAGCCGTCGAGATCGCGGGCGCGGAACGCATCGGCCACGGCGTCGACGTGCGCCACGAGACGAACGCCGCGCAGCTGGCGCGGGAGATGGCGGCCAAGCACGTGGTGGTCGAAGCGCCCTTGACCAGCAACGCGCAGATCCTCGAAGTCTCCGGTCCCGCGCATCCGATGCGCTGGTATCAGCGGTTCGGTGTCCCGATCGCGTTGGCGACGGACGACCCCGGCGTTTCGCGGGGCGACATCACGGGGGAGTACGTCCGCGCGGTGACCGAGCAGCACCAGACGTACCGGCAGCTCAAGCAGATCGCGCGGGCTTCGCTGGACCACGGCTTCATCCAGGGCGCCAGTCTGTGGCGCGCTCCCGACGACTTCCGGCCTGGGCCCGCGTGCGCGGGCTCGGTCCTCGGCGGCGCCAACCCGAGCCAGCGCTGCAAGCAGTTGCTCCACGACAGCCCCAAGGCTGCGGTCGAATGGGCACAGGAGGCGGCCTTCCGCGCCTTCGAAGACTGACTAGGCCGTTTGGCGGGGTCGTGAGTGGTATGACCGGTTAGAACCGGTTGTCTGTTTTCAGGACTTCCCGGACAGTTGATGTTTCAGGACCTCACAGACACTGACCGGCCTGTCGGCGTGGTGACCAGGGGTGTTGTGGTGAT
>NZ_JBHWEB010000050.1:0-66680 GCF_042734395.1 Amycolatopsis sp. NPDC059657
CACGATGGGCAGCCTCGATCTTGTACTCGGCCGTGTACGAACGGCGCTTGCGAGGAGGCATGAGGACATCCTTTCAACAGGACGACTGGTCCTGCTAACTCGGTGTCCACTACCCGGGGTGAACCTCAACAGCGGTAGTAGCGAGTCCTGCACAAGCGGTGGAGACGTGCGGTGAGGCGCAAGTGTGCTTCTACGTGGACAAGAACTTCCAGGGATTCAGAACTCGTTTCTGGGATGACCAGAACCAGTTGAACAGGAAACTTGACTTCAGGGCGAACTCCGAGTCGCGCACTGTGTCGTCGATCAAGAACCTCACCCCTTACTACTTCAGGATGTGGAACTCCAAGGGACAGAACCGCTGCATCGCACCGAGCTTCCAATCGGCGAACCTCGGCCGGTGGGAAGACGACGTGAAGTACATCGGCTTCTATACGAAGTGCTGACCAGGTAACCAAAAACCCCCGGGTCGCGCGGCTGCTCTCGCGTCGCGCGGCCCGGTTTCCACCGGGCACGGCCAACTCCGATGTCAGGTCGATCAGAAGAGCGGAGAGTTGCAATGCATCAGCGAACTTTCGCGCAGCGAGCGGTGACCGCCCTCATGACGCTTCTGGCGGTGGCGGGTACGACCGCGATCGCCGCACCGGGCGCGGACGCGGCGGCGAACCGCCGTGTTTGTGTATACAGCAAGGTCGACGCGAAGACGGACGCCAAAGGTGGGCGCTCCAACTTCCAGTGGGCGATGAACTACAAGAAGGCCGGCGGCTGCCCCACCAACAACAATCGGGCCTCGCTCCAGTCCACCGCGAGGGCCACGGCGTACACCAAGGTCACGTGCGAGGAGTACGCGATGTGGGTCAGGGTCCACTACGACCCGTGCCCCACTATGCAGGTGGACTCGCTCTACTACATCGAGTGGCACGAGAACGGTGGGACGACGTTCTCGAACCGCGGGCACTACTGACGAAGTCCTGCCGGAGGGGAATGGGAAGGGGTGGACCTTGGGTTCACCCCTTCCCGTGCGCCGCCTGCTTCGAGAGGTTGGGACCGCGGCTACGGGCGCCCCGATTTCCCAGCACGGCCGGTTGACGCGTCAGCGTTGCGGTCGAGTCGTTCCACCGGCGCGGAAGACGTAGGTGGAAATGCTTTGCGCAGGCAGGCTCAGCGAGGCGACGTCAGCCGAGACGGACGGCAAACCGATCGTGGCCAGGTTCTCGCTGGCGCTGGTGCGGTAAGCGCCGCTCGCCGAAATGCCACTGGAAGGCAGTCGCACGCTGACGGACTGGGCGCTCTTGCTCAGGTTGGTGACGACGAGTGTCCAGGTACCCCCGGAGGACGTGGCCATGATCTGCAGACCGTTCGGCGCGCCCGTCACGGGGTGGCGAACGGAGCCGGGGCGGACGAACTTGCTGTACTGGCCCAGCGCGTAGAACCGTTTGGTCAGGTAAAGGTTCTGGTTTCCGTTGCTCGCGTAGTCGGGGTCGTAGTAGATCAGCCCGTCGTTGTAGCCCTTGTCGTTGACGGTGGTGGCGCACGCCGGGCTGCTGCCAGGGCTACAGCCGATCACCTTGGACAGGGCGGTCCACCAGTGGAACGCCGAGTCATTGGCGACGGTGAAATCCCGGTACATGATGCCGGCCATCGCGAGACCGCCCGTGATGGTGGGATCGTACTGCGCGCCGTAAGCGGGGGTCGTGCTGTTGCTCCAGCAGCAGACTTCCGTCGCCCACGAGGTCTTGCCATACCGCTTGGCGAGCGCGGGTATCTTCGCGAGGGTGGCATCGTTCGGGAAGTCGTAGGTGTGGTGGGCCAGCGCTGCCACGTACCGCGAGGTGCCGGGTTGACCGATCCATTGGGGGACTTCGGAGAGGAATTTGTCGACATGGTCGGACTCGTCGGCGATGATCCGCGTGGACGGCGACCGTGACGCCAGCACCTGCCCCACCGCCCGCACGATGTCGTCACGCTGGCCGACGGGAACCAGCATGCCTTCCTGAGTGCAGGCGGAGAAGGAGACGCGCGGTTCGTTCATCGGGCTGAGGTGATCGATCGACACTCCCTCAGCCGCGAAGTGGGTGATGATGTCGGCCAGGTAGGTGGCGTACGCCTGGGTCGAGCCCGGCTTCAGGCTCCCGCCACAGCTCTTGCCGTTGCTCGTCCACGCCGCCGGAGCGCTGTTGACGAAGCCGACGATGTCCGGCACGCCGTACTGGGCGGCGTAGCGCAGGAAGGTCGTGCCGCCCGGATCCCGGCTCCAGTCGTAGCGGCCAGGTGAGATCATGAGCGACTGCGGCGCACGGTCACCCGCGGCCACACCGACCCCGCCGCCACCGATGTTGTACCGATAGGCCGACAGCTGAATTCCATCTGGCCCGAACAGGAGTTCCGCGACCCGCTGCCGGGTGGCAGGGGAAAAGCGGGCCAGATCGTTGACCCACCAGGCACCCGACGCACCGATGTTCTGGATCGTCTGTGCCGGCGTCGAAGAAACCTCGGCCACGGTCTGCAGGTCCGTGGCCGCGCCATCGGCGATTCCCGTGGCGCCGAGCACAAGGGCAGAGGCGGCCGCCATCGGGCCGAACCAGGATCCGGGTCTGGAGATCACATCGTCCTTCTTCCTTCTGAACTTGCCTGCCGAGCAGACATCACTAGCTCTCGAAGGCGCCGAGGTCCGGTGCCCGTCCACCGAAGGGCAGGCCGACGTTCGTGCCTTTGTCGATCAGGGCGCTGTTCGAAGCGAGACGCAGATGAGGCAGCACGGGCAGGCTGCCGTCTGCCTGGCGAGGCGCGTCCCAGCCGGACGTCGACACACTCCGGAACTCGGTGTCCGACAAAGTGATGTTCAGGTTCCACGAGTTGTACGCGGCGTTCGCTCCGGACATGTTCGACAGCAAGGTGCCCTTGTAGGCGATGTTGTTGCGCAGGTTGCCGAGACCGACCGCGCCGCCAATGGAATTGATCCCGAGCATGTTGAAATCGGAGTGGTTCGAGAAGCTGGTGTTGTTGAAGTAGTCGTTGGCCAGCGTGTGGTGGTTGGCGTAGACGCCCGCGGCTTTGTTGTTGAACGCCACTGACTCGCGGAGGGTGTGCTTGGCGCCGTCGCGGACATACTTGCCGCCGTAGCCGCCCATTTTGAAACCGTTCCCGTTGCCGGATGCCGTGGTCGTGCCTGGGAGGTATCCGTTGCGCCAGGTCCAGGATTTCTCGATGGTCACCGACGAGAAGGCATTGATGAGGTCGAAACCGTCGTCGGAGTTCCACCACGCGCGGCAGCCGCGGAAGATGTTACCGGGGTGGTTGGCCGAGATGTGCGCACCGAACCCGTCCGCGCTTTCGCCGGCACCGTTGGACGTACGTGGATCGTAGTTGTCATGGGAATCGGAGTTGAGCACGAGGTTGCCGCCCCCATCCTGGATGAACAAGCCGGGTCCCATGTTGTGATGCAGGTCGAGCAGCTCGAAGACGTTGTTGCTGCCCGAGATCCAGACGCCCCAGGATTCATGGTTCCGGTTGTTGTTCTGGGGTACCCCTTTGACTTCCAATCCCTTGAGGTGGATCCAGTCACCGGTCACGTCAAAACCCTTGATGCGGCAGTCGTTCCGCACCCGCGAGAAGTCGAAGACAGGCCGCTCCCCCGGAAACGCCCAGTAGCGGATCAGGTTTCCCGGACCGCCGCTCTTGTTCAGGGTGATCGCGTCCACCTTGTCCGTCTGGCTCTTGCAGTTGGCGTTCGCACCGCTGTAGGCATAGGTGCCGCCCCGGAAATAGACCGTGTCGCCAGGCCGGACCACCGCCTGAGCGTGTGCGATCGACGCCCAGGGGGCGGCCTGCGTCCCGGCGGCGCTGTCGCTGCCCGCCGGAGCGACGTAGTAGACGTTCGCGGCCGCGGGACTGCCGACGGCAACCCCGCTTCCCACCACGACAGTCGTGGTCGCTACGACCGCGGCGATCAACAGTGCACGGGTCATGACTTCGCTCCAAAATCGGGATTGGGTCTTCGCGGTCGCGCTCGGCGCCGCGCCTCAACCGAGAATCGGCGCGAGCCTGGCCGCGATCTTCTGGTGACCGCCGTCGTTGGGATGCGTACCGTCGACCGTGTCGGTGGCTTTGTTGATCCAGCCCTCGGTGTCGATGAACCGGACCTGGCTGTCGCCGGCGTTGGTGCGGGCGGCCACCGCGGCCCTCGTCTCAGCGGCGTAACGCTGGTAGAAGTTCTCCATCGCGTAGATGCGCGCGTTCGGGTACTTCGCACGGACCCGTTGCAGCAGCGTGATGTACGCACTCTGGAACTGCGATCCCGAGACGCCGTGCGACTTGTCGTTGGTACCGAGGTTGATCACCACGTCGCCGGCCTGGTAACGAGTGAAGTCCCACTCCGGCGCGCCGGCGCTCAAGCCCATTTTGAGGAACCTGTCCCGCATGCCGACACACCCGTCGGAAGCCGGATAGAGGCACGCACCGCCGACCGCGATCTGGGTGTGAGCCGCTCCCAGCTTTTCCGCGGCCAGCCAACCGTACGCGGTCAGCGCCTGCTTGGAGGATCGCTGCCCCACCGTGATCGAGTCGCCGATGAACTCGATGATCCGGGAGGGCACGCTCGGCGGCACCGTGTGCGCACCGGAATCCAGTATCACGCCCTGGAACACCGCGTCGCCGTGGTACGAACCCGCGACCGGCCGGTAGGACACTCGCATCGTGTGCGTGCCTGCCGGCAACCTGGCCGGTGTCAGGTCCACGATCCCCCGGACGTTCGTTCGCGACACCCAAGGCCCGCCGTCGATGCTGGTGAACAAATCGATGCTGTTGCGCTGACGCAGTTTCACGGTGGTGCCGGTGAAGCCGACCACCACGTAGGCGCCCGCCCACTCGGACACGTAGGCACCGGTCGACCGCGTGTCCCACCGGCCGAAGTACCTGATGTTGGCGTCGGCAGGTGATCCGTCGCCGGTGGCGGCCACCGCGGGCTGGACCGCGGTTGTCACCGCCGCCATGACGGCCACCACGAGCATCCCGATTCGCGACTTCGTATCAAACGGCATGGTATGCCTCATTCCTCTCCTGCGTGGACGTCCACTGTGGAGGCGGCGAGCGAGCGACGGATCCAGCCGTCGGTTCTCCTCGCGAAACAGGCTTCGGATTGAGCCGCGCTCGCCGGGCAACCGGCGCGGGACACGGTCATTCGATCTCCCTTGATCGACGACGTGACAGGAGGGACGGGAATCTGGGAACGTGCACAACCAACTACGCGCAGTTCCAGCAAAGATAGAACCTTATCTGAGCGGGATGCGCAACCCTTGGACGCGAACTTCTGTGAACGTGCACAGCCGTGGGCGCGGGGTGTCGCGGCTGCCCGGAGCGGCGCGCGGCAGTACTGCCGGCCCACCCCTCCGAGTACCCAGGCAAGGGATCGAGGCCGCCCGATAGGCGGGTTTCGAATGTCTTGACTGCACGGATCAAGCATGTTCGAATACGTTTTCCGAGGCGCGCTACCGGACACCCTCCCCACGGGGTGTCATAGCCTCTCGTGCCAAGCCGATCGCGCCGGACAGGCTCGTCGACAAGACGGTCGTGTCGAGCATCGGACGCTCATGCCGACGCCACGATCACCACCGCGCCCATGCGGGGCAGATCTTCTTGGATCACACCACTAAACCGGCGGAGAGGGAATGTTCATGGTTTCAAAAGCAAGCAAGATCAGACCCGCGTTTCTTGCCATCGCACTGGCGGTCGCCGCATCCATGACCTGCTTGACAAATCAAGCATCGGCCGACACCGTCAAGCCGCTGAACGCCGCGCAGATAGTCGCCGAAATGGGCGCGGGCTGGAACCTGGGAAACCAGCTGGAAGCCAACATCAACGGTGTCCCGAACGAAACGGCATGGGGTCAACCGGCAATCACGCAAGCCCTCATCGACAAGGTGAAGGCGGCCGGATTCAAATCGATACGAATCCCGGTCTCCTACCTCAACAACATCGGCCCCGGACCGGACTACAAGATCAATTCAGCCTGGCTGAACCGAGTCCAGCAGGTCACCAACTACGCATACAGCCGCGGCCTGTATGTGATGATCAACATGCACGGTGACGGCTACAAGTCCATCGGCGGCTCCTGGCTGATCTGCGATTCGTCGAACCAGACAGCGATCAAGGCCAAATATCAGAAGGTCTGGCAGCAGATCGCGACCAGGTTCCAAGGGTACGACCAGCACCTGATCCTGGAGTCCATGAACGAGGAGTTCGACGGTCAGTACGGCCGCCCGACCCAGCCTTGCTATTCCAACATCAACGCCTACAACCAGATCTTCGTGGACACCGTGCGAAAGACCGGCGGAAACAACGGATCGCGCTGGCTGCTCGTTCCAGGCTGGAACACGAACATCGACTTCACCGCGGGCAATTACGGGTTCGTACTGCCGACAGACCGATATCGGTCCACTTCCATTCCGAGCAGTGAACAAAGAATCATGATCTCCGTTCACTACTACAGCCCCTGGGACTTCGCCGGAGAGACAACCGGCACCATCACGCAATGGGGACGAGGAGCGACCAACCCGGCAAAGAGGTCGACCTGGGGACAGGAGGACTACCTGGATTCGCAACTGAAATTGATGCGCGACAAGTTCGTCACCAAGGGATACCCGGTGGTCGTCGGCGAATACGGCTCGATCGACAAGTCGTCCTTCGATTCGTCGAACAACAGGTACCGCGCGGACTTCGCGCGTGCCATCGCGGCCACCGCCAAGAAGTACGGGGCCACCACCGTCTACTGGGACAACGGCGAAACCGGCCGGTACGGGTTCGGGCTGTTCAACCGAAGGACCTTGGCGGTGACCCAGCAGGGCATCATCAACGCCATCATGAGCGGCGTCGGCGCCAGGTGAGCCGGACACTCACCCCAGCAGGCTGATCACCGCCGAGAGTACAGAGCCGAACCGCGCGACCCAAGGTCGCGCGGTTCGGCTTTTGTACGGGTCAGGCCGGCGACATCGACGACCGTGTCGTCCATCCATGCACGCGTGTCGTCCATCTGCGTACGGATGGCGTCCATCCACGTACATCGGTCGGGCCGCCGTGGCTGTGATGGGTGGGTTTGAACATGGGCCGCGACCCATTACGTGTACCTGGTCAGACGGCACGCGTGCACAGACGGACGACACGCGTACCTGAACGGACGACACGCGTACACAGAGGGGACGACACGCGTACCTGGACGGACGACACGACAGCGGTCGGCCCAGGTCACGCAGCATCGACCTATCGCGCGGGCAGTCCCGGGCCTACGCCGCCGTCATGAGGTAGGCACCGCCCGGCCGCGTGACCAGCCGGATGGTGTCGGCACCGGTTCGCGTCCATCGCACCGCTGTGCCCGTGCGCGCGTCGACTACCCGGAATGACGACGTGAAGAGGCTGTTCTTCACCGTCACCTCTCCTCCCTTGTCGGCGCAGAGCCGCAGCTCGGCCGCCTGCCCCGCTCGCCAGGTGGCACCCACGGTGAAAGCACCGCGTGCCCGCAACCCGTCCACCCGCCCGGAAGGCCAGGCCGCGGGCAGCGCCGGGAGCAGGTGCACCGTTCCGGTCTGGCTCTGCACCAGCATTTCGGCCACCGCGGCGGTCGCGCCGAAATTGCCGTCGATCTGGAACGGCGGGTGGGTGTCCCACAAATTCGGGAGAGTCTGGAAACGCAATTGATCACGCAAGGCGGCGAACGCGGAATCGCCTTTCTGCAACCGGGCCCAGAAGTTGGCCTTCCACGCCCGGCTCCAGCCTGGCGCGCTCGCGTCCGGGCCGCCTTCGCGCGCGGCCAGCGATTTCGCCGCGGCCGCCGCGAGGTCCGGTGTGGTGAGCGGGGAGATCTGCCTGCCAGGATGCAGCCCGTAAAGCTGCGAGACGTGCCGATGGGTGTCGGCGGGGTCGTCGAGGTCTTCTTTCCATTCCTGCAGCTGTCCCCAAGACCCGATGCGCAGGCCGGGATCGAGCTTCGCGCGTGCGGCCGCGACACCCGCTCGGAAGGCCTGGTCGCCGCCGAGCACCTCGCCCGCGTCGAGCAGGTTGGTGAACAGGTCCCAGATCACCTGCTGCGACATCGCCGCTCCGGCGGTGTACGGCCCGTGCTCGGGTGAGTAGGACGGCACCGCGACGAGCTTCCCGTCACGGGGATCGGCCACCAGCGTGTCGAGCCAGAACCGCGCCGCGTCACGCAGGATGGGGTAGGCCTTCTCGCGCAGGAACTTCCGGTCCTGGGTGAACTCGTAGTGTTCCCAGAGGTGCCGCGTCAACCAGGCCGCGGACTCGGGGAACCAGAACGCGGTCGGCCAGTCGTGCACGCCCGTGAAGTCGAAGGCGTTGGTTTCGTTGTGCAGCACGAAACCACCCGCGCCGAACATCGACTTGGCGGTTTCCCTGCCGCGGGGCCGCAGCCGGTCGATGAAATCGAACAGCGGCGGGGTGGTCTCGCCGAGGTTGGTGACCTCCGCGGGCCAGTAGTTCATCTGCAGGTTGATGTTGACGTGGTAGTCGGCCGACCACGGCGCCGACGGGTACTGATTCCAGACGCCCTGCAGGTTCGCCGGAAGCGATCCGGGGCGGGACGAGCTCACCAGCAGATACCTGCCGTAGTTGAAGAACAGCGCCTCCAGCGCGCGGTCCCCCGCGCCCTGCCCTCCGGTGTACGCGGCGAGCAGCTTGTCGGTCGGCACCTGGGGCATCTGCTGGCCGATGTCGAGCGCGACCCGGTCGTACAGTGCCCGGTAGTCACGCTCATGCCGGGCGAGCAGGTCGTCGAACGACCTCCTCGCCGCGGAGTCGACGGTCGCACCGACCCGCTGATGCGGGGCCTCGCCCTGATAGTCCGGGTAGTGGTGGGCGTAGTCGGTGCCCGCGGCCAGCACCAGCGTCACCGAGTCGGCACCGGCCACCTTCACCCCGGCGGCCGATTCGGTGCGAACCCCGCCCTGGTTCCGCACCAGCACCTGCGCCTCGAGCGCCATGCCGTTGTCCGCCAGCTTGCCTGCCAGCGTCAACCGGCCGCCGGCCGCGGACACGACCGCGCGCTGATGTGGCGAGGTGAGCCTCGTGGTGAATGACACCGCACCCCGCCGGTCCGCGCTGACCCGGACGACGATCGCGCCGTCCGGATAACTCGCGAACGCCTCCCTCGTGTACCGCACTCCGTCAGCCACATAGCTGACGCGGCTCACCGCGCGGGAAATGTCCAGCTCCCGGCGGTAGTCCTTGACCTCGGCCGGTTCGACGCCGTCGAGGTAGACGTCGCCGAAGGGCTGATAGCTGCCGTACGCCCGTTTCGGCTGCCCCAGCAACGCGGCCATCGCCTCTGGCTGCTGGGGACCCTTTTCCAGGATCGTCTTGCGCGCTTCCGCCAGCGCGCCGGGCCTCGGCGACTCCCAGTTGCCACCCGTGTAGGCGGGATCGGCACCGGGGCCGCCGGACCACAGCGTTTTCTCGTTGAACTGCAGGTGCTCCTGCCCGACACCGCCGAAGACGGTGGCGCCGAGCGCGCCATTGCCGATGGGCAGGGTCTGGCCCTCCCAATCGGTGGCCGGCTGGTTGTACCAGAGCACCTGCCGGTCGCGGCCGGGTGGCGTGCCGCAGACAGGCGTTCCCGCCAGCGCCGGAGTGGCAGGCGGCACGACCATGCCTGCCAGCAGCGCACAGACCAGCCATTGCCGCCGGATCTTCACCACGACACGTCTCCTTGGTTCACTCGGACTCAGCGCAGCGAGAACTTGCTGATACGCGCATCGGACTTGAACACGAGGTAGACGTCCTGCCTGCCGGTCAGCCCCGACATCGACGCCGTGGTGGTCACGTACTTGTACTTGTCACCGGTGCTCGCGATCTGCGCGGTTCCGGCCAGCCTGCCGTTCGGGCCGCCGATCCGGATCTCCACAGTGGACGTTCCGGACTCGGCGCGGGCGACCTTCGCGGTGAACGTCCTGGCGCCGGAACGGAAGTCCACGTCCTTGAACCGCAGCCAGTCCCCCGCGCCGACCCCGACCGCGTCGCCGAGTGCCTTGCTCTCGTCGACCAGGTCGACGCCCGAGTAGTCGTCGAAGTCGATCGCCCTGGTCTCACTGGTGAGGTCACGCGGCGGAATCTGCTCGCCGCGCACGGACAGCGGCGATGTCAGCCGGATGTCCGAAGCGGACGCGCCGACCATCACGTCGTGGGTGGCCGTCTCGAGCACCCACTTGTTACGGGTGACGTCCCAATGCCTGAGGTCCGGTACGGACAGCCGGACCGTCTTGGTCTCACCCGGCCGCAGGTTCACCCGTTCGAAGGCGCGCAACTGCTTGTTCGGCTGCTCGTCGCGGGAGACGCGCTGGTGGGTGTAGAGCTGGACCACCTCGTCGCCCGCGCGCTTGCCGGTGTTGGTCACCTTCACCGTCGCGTCGAACGTCCCTTGTGGACCGGGTGCGCCCAGTCGCAGGTCGCTGTAGCGGAAGTCGGTGTAGGACAGTCCGTGGCCGAAGGCGTACAGCGGATCGCCGTTGTAGTACTGGTAGGTGCGGTCACGCTTGATGATGTCGTAGTCCAGGATGCTCGGGAGATCACCGGCCGAGCGATACCAGGTCTGGGTGAGGCGGCCGGCGGGGTTCACGTCGCCGTAGAGCACATCGGCGAGCGCGTTGCCGGTCTCCTGGCCCGCGTGTGTGGTCCACACGATGCCCGGCACGTTCGCCTGCTCCCAGTTCAGCGTCGTGGGGTAGCTGTTCTCGACCACCACGACGGTGTTCGGGTTGGCCTGGCGGACGGCCTTGATCAACGCGCTCTGGCTCTCCGCCAGTGCCATCGTGGTGCGGTCGTGGTCTTCACGGCCGTTGATGAACGGCATGCTGCCCACGACCACGACCGCCGTTTCGGCGGCGCGCGCCGCGCGCACCGCGCTGTCGATGCCCGAGGTGATCCGTTCTTTGCGGAACTTGGTCGCGCCTGCCGCGTCCGGGGAGCCCAGCGTCAGCGTGCCGTCCGCGGCGACGGTCAGATAGTTGTTCGGGCCGTCCCAGCCGTTCGAGGTCTCGTAGCCGGTGTACTTGATCACCACCGTGCCGTCACCCGCGTCCTCCAGCTTGAACTGCTGGTGGGCGAACCAGCCCCGCGGCTGCGGCGCCTGGTTCGCGAACGGGCTGGTGGCCGCGCCCAGTTCCTGCCGCTCGACATACTTGCCGTTGGCCACGTTGCGCAGAGTCAGCACGCCCTGGCCCCAGTCGAAGGTGTCGAACTGCTCGGTCGCGCCCGCGGTGGTGGCACCGGCCTTGAGCACCGCACCGGCGTCGCCTGCCCCGCCGCTGAGGTACTTGCCGGTCGCGGCTTCGCGCAGTGCGATCCGGTCGACGGCCTCGGTGTCGGTGACCTGCGCGCCGCCGCCCAGCCGCGCCTTGATTCCGTCCAGCGGGGTCACCGAGTACGGCAGCCCGCCGGAGTACCAGTCGGTGTACTGGGTCTTCTCCAGCGGCCCGATCACCGCGACCGCGCGCTTCGGGTCCAGCGGCAGGACGCCGCGGTCGTTCTTCAGCAGCACCATGGCTTCACCGGCCGACTTGCGGGCGAGTGCCCTGGCCGCCGGGCTGTTCACCACGTCCTTGCCGATCTTGGCGTACGGGCCGCCGTCCGGGTCGAAGTCACCGAG
Source organism: Amycolatopsis sp. NPDC059657 (assembly GCF_042734395.1). Lineage (NCBI taxonomy): Bacteria > Bacillati > Actinomycetota > Actinomycetes > Pseudonocardiales > Pseudonocardiaceae > Amycolatopsis > Amycolatopsis sp. NPDC059657. The sequence goes on from NZ_JBHWEB010000050.1 coordinate 11,645, forward strand.
CCGGAAACGGACGCTCAGCACGTGCTTCACCGCGTTGTCGATGTCCGATTCGGCGAGCAATCCCTTGGACAGCGCGGAATTGATGATCTCGATAGTCGGGCCGGGACGGAAGTCGTCGACCGTGAAGCTGTCGAGCCCGGCCTTGAGCGAGGCGGCGAAACCTTCCTCGTTCGTCCCGAAGTACTGCTCGGAACCGGTCAGGTTGTACGGCGCGAACGCGTCGCTGACGTTGTACAGCGGCTTGTCCGTCCAGGACCGCACGGCGTCGTCGAGGTCGGGGTTGACGGTCGCGGGGCGGCCGTTGACGAGGTTGTACGAGGCCATCACCCCGGTCGCGGCGCCGGCGGAGATCGCGGGCTTGAACGCCTGCTGGTCGTACTCCCGCAGCACGCGAGGCCGCAGGTTGGACGACGTGGTGGAGCGGTCGACCTCGTTGTTGTTGGCCAGGTAGTGCTTGAGCACGGGAGCGGCCTTCAGGTACTTCGGGTCATCGCCGGTCATCCCCTTGCCGTACGCCGTCGAGATGGCGCCGGTCAGCATCGGGTCCTCGGAGTAGCCCTCTTCGTTGCGTCCCCAGCGCGGGTCACGCAGCAGGTTCACCACCGGTGCCCACAACTGCAGTCCCCAGAAGCCGGGGTCCACCGAGTGGTAGCCGCGGGCTTCGTCGCCGACCACCGAACCGACCTGCTTGATCAACGCCGGATCCCAGGTGGACGCCAGCCCGACCGCCTGCGGGAAGACCGTGGCCTTGGCGGTCACGACGTCGCCCTTCGTCCGCTCCGTCGTCCAGCCGAGCCCGTGCAGCGCTTCGGTGCCGGTCTTGAACTCGGGAACACCCAGCCGCGGGATCGCGGGCTGGAACTGGTGCAGCAACGACACCTTCTCCGCCAGCGTCAGCCGCTGCACCAGATCGTTCACGCGCGCGTCGAGCGGCAGTGCCGGATCGCGGAACGGATAGTCGTCCAGGCTCTCCGCGGCCGCCGGCGAGGCTAGCCCTGCCGAGAGGGCGACCGTCATGGCGAACATGCCAATACGGCGCAGCCTGCCAATGAGACTTGTTCTGCTCATAAGTACTCCACAGCTCAAGAAATCGAAGCGCTTCGACGCTGGCCAGACCTGGTTACCCGGCTGGTTTTCGGACGGTGGCGTGCACTGGACGACCGAACAGGAAAAGATCAACCGCTGATACGTAATCGGCTCCGTGTTACGGCGATGTTAGCTGAGCTCACACGGCGGGACAATGGCCCTTTTCCAGGGCAGGGTCGTCTCGGAAGGCGCTTTCCCGGCCATCACCCGGCAGGCATGCGATCGCCGACCAGTGCCAGGCATTGGATGGCGGCCAGCCCATATTGCGCGGTCGCGTTGGTCGACACCCAGGTGGCTTCGTCGACCGGGTTCAGCACCGACGGCCCGGTGACCTTCGTGCTCCGCCACGGTGACGACGCCGGATAGCCGGCCTCCCCTTTGGCGAGTTCGGCCCAGGCGCGCGCCGCCAGCGCGGGGTCGTTCTTCTTGGCGGCTGCGTACGCGGTGAGCCGGGAATGCGCCTGCTTGAGGTTGAGGCTGCCGAACGACTGCCCGACCGCGGCGATCTGTTCCTCGGCCGTGCCGTTGTACAGCGTGCAGTACTGCAGCCACGCGCGCTCGAACTCGGGCAGGTTCGCGGCGGCGATGATCTCGCTGCACATCTCGACCAGCCCGAACACGGAGCTGAGATGGGAGACCGACACCGCGACCGTGTCGGTCGCGAACGTGCCCGTGGTGAGGTCGTACCGGCCCTCACCGGTGATGAAACCGTTGCGCAGCTTGCCGATCGCGGTCGCCGTGTTCAGCAGTTTCGTCTTCGCGACCGGGTCGCCGCCGCGCTCCCATTCGGTGAACCAGGCCGCCGCCAGCGCTCCCCAGTCCGTACCCAGCCCGATCGCCAGCGCGTGGGGATCGGGTTCATACGGCTCGGTGCGGATCTTGCGCAGCGGGTCGAGCGCCAGGAACGTCTTGTCGGCGTCGACCAGGTCGTGCATGAGATCGCCGATCCGCTCGTCCGCGGTGAGGAAGTAGAGGAACCGGCGGTTGGCCGCCGTGCTGATCCGCAGTTGCTTGGCGCTGTCCGCCCAGTGCTGCACGCCGTGCCGCGTGCCGAGGTCCGCGTACTTCCCGATGTGGTAGACGTCCACCTCGCCGGTGTGCCGGGTCATCGCCTCCGCCATGCGGAAGACGTCGGCACGGCCACTGCGCAGATAGCTGTACCAAAGCCACAGGTCGGTGCTCAGTTCCGAGTTGTCCCAGGCGTATCCGCCGACGTCGTAACGCCACTCGTGCCGGTCGTTGTCGTAGGTGTGCATGACGTCGCCGTAGTTCCAGAAGCCATACCACCGCCGTTGCTCGACCTGGTCGCGATAGAAGCCGAAGAGGAAGTCGAGCCGGTCTTCGAGCTGTGCCTTGGCCGGGGTGGACCGGTCGACCGGCGACCAGTCGCCGAAGACACCGGCGTCGCGCATCCACTGAGGTGTGGTGACGAGCAGCGGCGCGGACCGCACGACCGCGGCTTGGGCCGCGAGCCGCTCGGCCGACGGCGTGGCGCCCAGCGCCCAGAACGTCAGCTCGCTGGTGCGCGCGACACCGTACGGGTTCCCGAACCCCGGTTCGTAGTCCTCGTAGGTGATCTCGAGGCCTTCGAGCTGCTCGGGATAGGTGTCCATGCCCATGCCGTCGTGGTAGAAGCGCAGATCCATGGGCTGGGCGTCCGGCGACCACAACCACAGCGTGACCTCGGCCGACTCCCCCGCCGCGCCGCGGATGTCGAGCTGGGTGGGATGCAACTGCCAGAAGTCACGCATCCCGAAGGCGAAACCGCCGCTCACCCCGCCGACATAGCCGAAACCACCCGCGCGAGCGCCCGCGGCGGCATGGACCCAGCCCCGGCCCGCCTTGGTCCGCTTCCGGATGGCGTAGCCGTCGGCGGTCAGCTGGCTGAGGCTGTAGTCACCCCACGCGGGGATCAGGTTCAGCCGCGTGCTCACCCTGGTGTCCCATGTGGACACCTCGGGCGTGCGCCTGCCAGCGACCTGTGCCGCCCGCACGGCGGCGCCGGGGTCGCGGCGCAACCCGGTGATGCCGCGCACCGCTTCGGTGAACAGGCCGCCATCCGCGCTGGCGAACCGGACGTGGCGGTTATGCGGCTCGTCGGTCAGCGGTACCCGGAACCGCACCCCGAGGCCGCGGATGAAGTCCTTGTCGGCGTCTCCGTCGAAGACGAAGCTATGCACCATCCGGAAGTTCTCGGCGCCAGCGTGGAAGTACAACCGGATCGTGAACGGCAGCCATTCACGGCCGCCGCGCTCGGCGCGGTGCTTGCCCTCGATCCGCACCACCGCGCGCACCGGCCCGCTCTGCTCGACCGTCACCCGGTGCACCTCACCGCTGTAACGCTCCTGCCTGGGCACGCCCCCGTCCAGCTCGCCGGTCTCGTTCTGGCGCACGCACACCAGCTCGCCCGTCCTCGCCGTGACCCGGCCACCACGGGCGACCTCGTCGATCAGCACCTTGCCGTCGGTGTTGAGCACGCAGCGCAGCACACCGGTGTCCACGACGATCTTCCCGTACCGCCTGGTCACGGTGACCGCACTGGCCGGTGCGGCGGCAGGCCCCGGAGCCAGCCGGTACCGCTCGGCGGCCGGTGCGCCCGCGGGCACGGCGTGCGCGCTCCACTTCAGCGAACCATCCGGCCAGTAGCCGATCGGCCAGCTCTGCACCGGCACCTCGACGCCGCCGGAGGTACGCAGGCCGAATGACTGCCCCGGCTGGATCCGCCCTTTCGGCCAGGGCACTCCCCAGGTCACGCCGACCGGCTCGCCGGGAGGCCTGCCGTCGAGCCAGCGGATCTCGGCCGGTGCGCCGGGATCCGCCACGGCCTGGGCGGTGACGGCCAGCGGCAGCGCGGCCCCCGCCCCGGCGGCGACGCCGCTCTTCAACAAGGTCCGGCGGGTGAGCGGGGACATGCCTTGCCTCCAAAGGAATTCTGACGGAGAAGCTTGGATGGCCGAGTGCGCCTCATCGGCCGGTCCTCGTCGAGCTGAGGATCGAAGCGATTCGATTTCACGGTAGAACCCAGTCCCGGCAAACACAACGCCTTGGCCGAAACGGCCGTGAGTGGTATGGCCGGTTAAGGCCCCGGCTTCCCGCGTGGGAACCGGTCCCGGGGTCGAGCGTGCGCGTTTTGGGCCGCCCAACGTCCCAGAACGCGCACGCTCGGTGCGAGACTCAGCCGGCTATGACGAGCTCGAGGCCATCGACGGAGAGATACCCGTTTCCGCTCGCTGCCCGGATGGTGACGGTGGCGGCTCCGGCGGCCGGTGGGATGCCCGCGAGTTCGCGGCGCGTCCAGCCACTCGACGCCGGGATGGTGAGCGTGCGGGTGGTGCCCGCGGCGTCGGTGACCGTCACCTGCGCGGCGCTGAGCTGACCGGAGGTCTTGGCTGACACGGCCAGCTTGTAATTGCCCGAAATCGATTGAGCCGGTCGCGCCAAGGTGCCACCTTGTCACTGCTCGAAAACGCCGAGATCCGGCGCACTTTCGTGGCGAGGAAGAGGCAGTCGCCGCTCCGCTGCCCTCGTGGCGACCGGCGGCTGGACGACGACACGGACTCCCCCAGCGGGCACCACGACGTACCCGTCGACGCTCTCCCCCGTGAGCAGTTCCGCGCCTCGCGCGGCGACGGGAACGGTGACGTCCGCATCGGTGTGGTTGATCATGAACAAGTACCGGCCGTCGACGCCGTCGCGTTCGACCACTTCGACGTCACGGGGCAGGTCGGACGCGGAGAGCCCGGCGTCCGGCATCGCCTCGGAGAGCACGGCGTCGAGGCCGTCCGCGTCCAGGCACGCCGAGACGTACCAAGCGTAGCCACCGCCGATCGAATTCCGGGTGACCGCGGGCCGCCCGGCGACCGGACCATCCACATAGGACCACACCGGCACGGCGCCACGGAGCGTGAGGTACTCCGACCACACGCTCGCCGTCGTCCCGTTGTCGATCCGGATCCGCTCACCGGCGCGTAGCGGGGCGAACTCCTCCACCGTCAGTCCCAGCACGTCACGCAGCGCGCCGGGGCACGGTCCGGGATGGACGGTGTCACGCTCGTCCACGATTCCTGAGAAGCACGAGACGACCAGCACCCCGCCCTCCTCGACGTACCGGCGCAGGTTGGCGGCGGCGGCCTCGGTCATGACGTACAGCGCGGGCACGACGACCATCGAGTAGGCGCTCAGATCGGCTTCGGGGTGGGCGAAGTCGAGCGTCAGATGGCGGTCGTACACGGCGGCGTACCACGCGTCGGCGCGCTCGCGGGCGTCGAGATCGATGCTGGGCCGCCATTCCAGCCGCTGCGCCCACCATGACTCCCAGTCCCACAGCATCGCGATGTCCGCGCGCACCCGGCTGCCTCGGACGGGGGCGAGCGCGCCGATGTCGCGACCGAGCCGCACGACCTCACGCCAGGTCCGGCTTTCCGTGCCCGCGTGCGGGAGCATCGCCGAGTGGAACTTCTCAGCGCCGAAGCGGGACGCGCGCCACTGGAAGAACATCGCACCGTCCGAACCGCGTCCCACGTGCGCCAGGCTGTTGCGGGCCATCTCGCCGGGGCGCTTGGCGAGGTTCCGCGGCTGCCAGTTCACCGCGCCGGTCGAGTGCTCCAGCAGCAGCCATGGCTCCCCGTTCGCCAGCGAGCGGGTGAGGTCCGCGGTCATGGCGAGGTTGACGTGGGTCCGCTCGGCCTCGGCGACGAGATAGTGGTCATTGGTGACGATGTCGACCTCGCGCGCCCAAGCCCAGTAGTCCAGTGACTCACACTGCGACAGCGCCGTCATGAAGTTCGTGGTCACGGGGATGCCCGGCGACAGCCGGTGCAGCACGTCCCGTTCCCGCTTGAAGTTCTCCAGCAGCGCGTCGCTGGTGAACCGCGCCCAGTCGAGCTGCTGCGCCGGGTTGCACGCGGTCGGGGTGAGCCGCGGTGGCTGCACCTGGGTCCAGGAGTTGTAGACCTGGCCCCAGAATACGGTGCCCCACGCCTCGTTGAGCTCCTTGACCGTGGTGTAGCGGGCGGTCAGCCAGCGGCGGAACGCGGCCGCGGCGTCGTCGCAGTAGCACGCGCTGACCGGGACGCCGTACTCGTTGTGGACATGCCACAGCGCGACGGCCGGATGCGTGCCGTACCGGCCGCCGAGCTGCTCGGCGATCGAGACGATGGCCCGCTGGTACGCGGGATTGCAGTGGCAGATCGCCCCACGGCCACCGAACGCCAGGCGTACGCCGTCGCGCGTGACCGGCAGCGCGTCGGGGTGCTGTTCGTAGAACCACGCGGGCGGCACGACCGTCGGCGTCGCCAGGTCGACGCGGATGTCGTTCGCGTGCAACAGCTCCAGCAGGTGGTCCAGCCAGCCGAAGTCGTACTGGCCCGGCAGGGGCTCGACGAGTGACCAGGTGAAGATGCCGACACTGACCATGGTCACCCCGGCCTCACGCATGAGGCGCACGTCCTCCTCCCACACCGGCTTCGGCCACTGCTCAGGGTTGTAGTCGCCGCCGAACGCCAGTGCGTCCAATCCGGCAGGCCATTGCCACGCCATTCGCACCCCTGTTCCCGTGATCGTGCACAGTGAATTCTCATCACCTTTACCCAGGTAACCGCATGAGCAGCACTCTTGACAAGAGTTGCATCGGCGACCGTACTGTGAGCGTGCACAGTCACCAGCCCACCTTTCGCCCTCGACCCCGGAGGATCGGATGCAGCGCCGCGTCCCTCTCGCAGCCATCGCCCTGATCGGCTCGCTGACTCTGACCGCGTGCGGCGGCGACCAGCCCGCCACGGTGAGCGGGCCGGTCGAACTGACCGTGTGGTCGTGGGCGCCCAATCTGGACAAGGTCGTCGAGCTGTGGAACGCGGGTCATCCCGACGTCAAGGTCACCGTGCAGAAGCAGGCAGGCGGCGACGACATGGTCCCCAAGGTCATCACGGCCGAGCGGGCGGGCACCGGGCCGGACCTCGTGCAGGCGGAGTACCAGATGGTCCCGGCGCTGGTCTCCAACGACGTGCTCACCGACATCACGCGGTACGCGGGCGCGGCGAAGGACAAGTTCTCGGAGAACATCTGGAAACAGGTCACGCTGGGCGGGGACGCGGTGTACGCGATCCCGCAGGACACCGCCCCGCTCGCGCTGTTCTACCGTGACGACCTCTTCACGCGGCTCGGGCTGCGGGTGCCCACGACCTGGCCGGAGTTCGCCGACACCGCACGGGCGCTCAAGCAGAAGGACCCCGGGCGCGTGCTGACCACCTTCTCCAGCAACGACGCCGGCCTGTTCGCCGGACTGACCCAGCAGGCAGGCGCGACGTGGTGGACGACCTCCGGCGACACCTGGAAGGTCGCCGTCGACGACGAGCCGTCCCGCAAGGTCGCCGAGTTCTGGGGTGCCGCGGTAGCCGGCGGCGTGCTCGACAACCAGCCGATGTACACGCCGGCGTGGAACAAGGCACTCAACGACGGCACACAGATCGCCTGGGTGAGCGGGGTCTGGGCGCCGGGAACGCTGACCACCGCCGCACCGGACACCAAGGGCAAATGGAAGATGGCCCCGCTGCCGCAGTGGACGCCGGGCGCGGCCAAGACCGGCAGCTGGGGTGGCTCGGCCACCGGCGTCACGGGCAGCGCGGCGAAGCGGGGCAAGGCCGAAGTGGCCGCCAAGTTCGTCACCTGGCTGAACACCGCCCCCGAGGCGGTGACCGCGCTGGTGAAGGAAGCGGGCATCTATCCGGCCGCCACCGACGCGCAGACCGGCGGCGCGCTGACCACACCGGAGTTCTTCGGCAACCAGCCCGAGTTCTACCGGCTCGCCGCCGACATCGCCAAGGGCGCCGCCGCGGCGAGCTGGGGTCCCAACGTCAACGTCGCCTACTCGGCGTTCAAGGACACCTTCGGCAAGGCCGCGCAAGACAAGTCGGACTTCCTCACCGCGCTCACCGCCGTGCAGCAGGCCACGGTCGGCGACATGCGGAAGAACGGTTTCAAGGTCGAGGGCTGAGGGGCCATGGCGTCTCCCCGTACCACCAGACAGCTTGCGCCGTATGGTTTCCTCTCGCCCGCGATCGTCCTGTTCGGACTCTTCTTCGCACTGCCGATCGGCTACGCGATCCACCTGAGCCTGCACACCGTGCGGGTGAAAGGCCTCGGCCTCGGCACAAAAGCCCGCGAGGAGGTATGGGCCGGCCTGAGCAACTACTCGTCCGCGCTCACCGATCCCGAACTGCTGGCGGGCGCGGGCCGGGTGCTGCGCTACGGGGCGCTGCTCGTGCCCTTGATGCTCGGACTGGCGCTGCTGTTCGCGTTGCTGCTCGACACCGCGCGGATCAGGTTCCGCGCGGCGTCCCGGCTGGCGATCTTCCTGCCGTACGCGGTGCCCGGCGTCATCGGCTCGCTGCTGTGGGGCTTCCTGTACCTGCCGAGCATCAGTCCCGGTTATTTCCTGCTGCGGGCGGTGGGACTGAGCGGACCGGACCTGCTGAGCGGCGGCGGGCTGTACCTGGCGCTGGCCAATATCGCGGTGTGGGGCGGCACCGGCTTCAACATGGTCGTCCTCTACACCTCGCTGCGGGCCGTCCCGGCCGAGCTGTACGAGGCGGCCAGGCTCGACGGCTGCTCGGAGATCCAGATCGCGCTGCGGATCAAGGTCCCGATGGTGCTGCCCGCGCTCGTGCTCACCTTCTTCTTCTCCACCATCGCGACGCTGCAGGTGTTCGCCGAACCGATGACGCTGAGCCCGCTGACCAACTCACTGAGCTCCACCTGGAGCCCGCTGATGAAGGTCTACCGCGACGCCTTCGTCCAAGGCGGGTTGCATTCGGCCGCGGCGACCGCCGTGGTGATCGCGGTGACGACGCTGGTGCTGTCCTTCGGGTTCCTCAAGCTCGTCAACAAGCGCACCAGCGAGCCCACGTCATGAGCAAGGCGCGGACTCGCCGGACCGCCTGGTTGCCGACCGCGGTGTTGCTGCTGGGCGCTGTCTACTGCCTCGTCCCCGTGCTGTGGGTGGTCATGGCCGCCACGAAGAGCAGAGACGAGCTGTTCAGCACGTTCACCTTCCTGCCAGGCTCCGGCTTGCTGGACAACCTGGGCGACCTGACCGCCTACCGCGACGGGGTGTTCTGGCGCTGGATGGCCAATTCCGTCCTGTACGCCGGGGTGGGCGCGCTGCTGTCGGCGGCGGTGTCGGCGGTGAGCGGCTACGCGCTGGCGAAGTTCCGGTTCCGTGGCAGTGGCGTGATCTTCACGGTACTGCTGGCCGGTGTGCTCATGCCGCCGATCACTCTGGCCGTTCCGCAGTATCTGCTGCTGGCCAAGGTGGGGATGGCGGGGACCTACTGGTCGGTACTGCTGCCCAGCATCCTGAGCCCGTACGGCGTCTACCTCGCCCGTGTCTACGCCGCGGCCGCGGTGCCGGACGAGGTGCTGGAAGCGGCGCGCGTCGACGGCGTGCGCGAGCTGAGGCTGTTCACGTCGATCGCGCTGCCGATGCTGCGGCCGGGGCTGGTGACGATCTTCCTCTTCCAGTTCGTCGCGATCTGGAACAATTTCCTGCTGCCGTACATCATGCTCGGCGACGACCGGCTGTTCCCGGTCACGGTGGGCCTGTTCGGTCTCCTGCAGCAGGGTGCCGGTATTCCGGCCCTCTACACGCTCGTGATCACCGGGTCGCTGCTGTCGATCGTTCCCCTGATCGCGCTGTTCCTGGGCCTGCAACGCTACTGGCGCGTCGATCTGCTGTCCGGGGCCGTAAAGTCGTGACCACGGGTGACGACAGATGAGGAACCGATGACGGAGACGACGCCGCACAGGCGGACACGGGCACGCGGGAAGCGCCCGCCGACGATCCACGACGTCGCGGCGCAGGCCGGTGTCTCCCGTGGCACCGTCTCACGCGTTCTGCAGGGCGGGCACAACGTCAGCCCCGCCGCGCAGGAGGCGGTCAACGCCGCCATCCGCAAGCTCGGCTACGTGGTGAACCGGGCGGCACGCAGCCTGGTGACCCAGCGCGCGGGTTCGGTGGCGTTCCTGCTCTCGGAGACGCAGGACCGGTTCTTCCAGGACCCCACCTTCACCACTTTGCTGCGCGGCTGCACCGAAGCGCTCGCCGAGCACGACCTCCCCCTCGTCCTGATCACCGCGGGCACCGACGCCGAACGCCGCCGCATCTCCCGCTACCTCTCGGCGAGCCCCGTCGACGGCGTGCTGCTGATCTCCACCCACCGGGACAACCCGATGATCGAGCAGCTGCGCCAGGCCGAACTGCCGTTCGTGTGCTGCGGCAAGCCACTCGGCCAGCGCGGCACGGTGTCCTACGTGGCGGTCGACGAACGCGAGGGCGCCAGGGACATGGTGCGCCACCTGCTCGAGTCCGGCCGCAAGCGCGTCGCGACCATCGCGGGCCCCGAGGACACCCCCGGCGGGCTGGAACGGCTGGTCGGCTATCGCGAGATGCTCGCGGAGCACGGCATCGCCTACGACGAGCGGCTGGTGGCGACGGGTGACTACAGCTGGGCGAGCGGCGAGTCGTGCATGGAACAACTGCTCGAGCGCGTGCCCGACCTCGACGCGGTGTTCGTCGCCTCCGACCTGATGGCAACGGGTGCGTTGACAGCGCTCGATCGGGCCGGCCGCCGGGTGCCCGCCGACGTCGCCGTCGGCGGGTTCGACGACGCACCGCTCGCGCTGACCGCCCGTCCCCCGCTGACCACGATCCGGCAGCCGTGGAATCGCATCAGCGAGGTCATGGTGCGCCAGCTGCTCGCACAGATCGACGGCGAGGGGCCCGCCACGGTGATACTGCCGACCGAGCTCGTCGTTCGCGACTCGACGTAAAGCGCAGGGCGCCTGGGGTTGTGGCCGGCATCGGCGGCTGGAAACCGGCCGATACCGCCCACACCCCCACCAACCGGACGGCTGAGTGGACCCTCACGCCGCGTTACTGTGTACGTTCACACAGATAGCGCATTGATCAGAGATCCTACTTAAGGTTCTATCTGACCAGATCACACATCGCATAGTGTGTACGTTCACACCACTCGTGCAGAGCCCTGCCTCGCTTACTCGATCAAAGGAGATCGAATGACGGCGTTCGGGATATCCGGCCACACCCATCGGGCAGGTGGCCGACTTCGCCGCCGCGGGGAAAACCGGACGCGTTCAGCCGCAGCGCCATTTCCTGGTCCTTTTCGCATTCCTCACCAAGGAATCTGCCCGGCCATGGACTGGACCGGCTCCTGCTTGCGTGAAAAGCGGGGCACAGAAAGGAACTTGCCATGAACGAAACGGACCGGACGATTCCAGGCGGGCTCTCCAGGCGCAGCGTGCTGATCGGCGCGGCCGCGGGCGCGGGCGCGCTCGCACTGGGCTCGAGTGTGCTGGCGCCCCCGGCGTCGGCCGCGACCTTCGTCAAGGGCGCCGACATCAGCTGGATGCCGCAGATGGAGGCCAACGGCTACTACTGGCTCAACAAGTCCGGCCAGCGGCAGGACCTGTTCACCATCCTCAAAAGCTACGGCATCACCGCCATCAGCCTGCGTACCTGGGTGAACCCGTCCAACAGCCCCACCGACGGGCACTGCAACATCCAGGAGACCGCCAAGATGGCGCAGCGCTGCCGCGACGCGGGCCTGGACGTCATGCTCGGGTTCCACTACGGCGACACCTGGAACTCCGTCGGCAAGCAGAATCCGCCCAGGGCGTGGGCGAGCATGAACTACAACCAGATGCGTGACGCACTGCGCAGCTACGTCGACGCCTCGTTGAAGGTCCTCAAGAACGCCGGTGTGACCCCGGCCTGGGTGAAGAACGGCAACGAGACCAACAAGGGCATCTGCGGCGCTGTCGGCAGCGTCAGCAGGGGATCCCAGATGACTGGCCTGTTCAACGCCGCCTACGACGTGTCCAAGCAGATCTTCCCGACGACACCGGTTCTCGTCCACCTCGCCCAGCCGCAGAAACTGGACAGCGTCCGCACCTTCTTCAACGCCTACCGCGGCAACGGCGGCAAGTGGGACATCACCGGCCTGTCCTCCTACGCCCAAGGGTCCAACGTGCCCGTCATCCTCGGCGCCATGAAGACCATCCAGTCCAGCTACGGCAAGCCGATCATGCAGGTCGAATACGGCGGCCCGATCGGCAACGCCAACCAGGTTCGCGACTCCTTGCGGCAGCTCATCACCGGCCTCAAGGGCATGGGCGGCCTCGGCACCTTCTTCTGGGAGCCCGAGGGCTACTCACCGTTCACCGGCTACAACATGACCGCATGGGGCAGCAACCGACGCCCGACGGCGGCCATGGACGGTTTCCTCAACGTGTGACAGGAGAATCATGTCCCTCAAGCGCTTGGCACTCCTCGCGGCCGCGGTGAACGCGGCCGCACTGGTCCCGATTCCCGCCGCGGCGGCACCGACGGCGTTGCCGCCGCAGTGCTCGGGCACCGCGCCCATCACCTGCAGTTTCAGCGTCGCACCCGGCAACTACACCGTGACAGTGGATATCGGCAGCTCCACCAAAGCGGCCAACACCTCGATGTCGGTGGAGGCGCGCAGGCAGGTGTTGTCCGCCGTCTCCACCACCGCGGGCCAGGTCGTCCGCACCACGGCGACGGTCAACGTCCGCAACCCCGAAGGCCAGCCGACCGGCCAAGGCGGCACCGGGACAGCGGGCCTGCAGATCACGTTCAGCGGCAGCGCACCCGCGATCGGGGCGCTGACCGTGACCCCGGCCAGCGCCCCGCTGGTCGCCTACCTCGCGGGTGACTCGACAGTCTGCGACCAGCCCACCGCCCCCTACACGGGGTGGGGCCAGATGCTGCCCGCCAGGATCCGGAGCGGCGCGGTGGTCGCGAACTACGGGGACTCCGGCGAAAGCTCGGGCAGTTTCCTGTCCAACAGTGCGCTGTTCCCGAGAATGAAGCCACTGATCAAGAGCAAGGACCTGGTCTTCATCCAGCTCGGGCACAACGACAAGACCACCACCGCGTCGGCCTTCCGCGACAACCTCACCCGCCTGGTCAACGGCGTGCGCGAGCGCGGCGGGATCCCGGTCTTGATGACCCCGCCGGTCCGAAGGCTGTTCAACGGCACCAAGCTCACCTCGACCGCGTTGCACGTCAACAGCGTGGGCGTCGACCTGCCCTCGGTGATCAGGGCACTCGGCAAGAGCGCGAACGTCCCCGTGATCGACCTGACCGCGAAGAGCAAGGCGCTCGTCGAGTCGATGGGGCCGTCGGCGTCGCAGGCGCTGTACCTGACCAAGGAGGCCAACGACAACACCCACTTCTCCGTCCACGGCGCGACGGAGATGGCGAACCTCGTCGTACAGGGCGTTCGGGAGCTGAACCTGTCGCTGGCCGGGTTCTTGCGCTGACGCCGGGGATGGCGGTTCGCCCACATCAGGTGAGTTGATCTTCGCGAGAGGAAGAATCCGGCCGCTCAACGTCCGGATTCTTCCTCTCGCTTCATGCTGGGCTCGCGTAGGCGCTCTACCTGGCACAGCTAGGTTTCGCGCCGGCCTGGGCGGGTGGTGACTTTGCTGCATCCAACGCAGCAGAGGTTCCACTCGCTCTTGCCGGTGAGGTCAGACTCTCGCGGTGGTCGTGGCGCGATGGCTTTGCGGCGTTGGACGACGCAAAGCCATCGCACCGGCCTTCGATGCCGCAGCCAGAGCAGATGAGGGCCTAGTTCACCACACCTTTGCCCTTCCACTCAAAAAGCCAGGGCCCCTCCGCCGAGCTCGGCGGAGGGGCCCTGTCAGCGAGCCCGAGTACCTGTCACTTGAGCAAGTTCGCGAGCGGAATTCCCTGGGTGCGCAACGCCTTCGCCACGACACCGGCGATCTGCCGGGCTCCTGCCGCCTCGAAGTGCGTGTGGTCGTTGCAGAAGAAGGCGCCGACGGCGCCCTTGGTGTAGTCGCCGTTGTTGGGGCACAGCTTGAGGGTGTTGTAGAGCGTGTAGCTCAGTTTGTGCAGATCGATGACCGGAACCTGGTTCGCCTGGCCGGCGTCCGTCGTCTCCTTGAGGAACCCGCGGTTGCCGACGGCCGTGCCGCCGTTGCAGGTGATCGCCGCGACAGGCGTCAGGAAGATCGGGTGAACGCCTCTGTCCTTGGCCGCCTTGGCCATCATGGTGAGCAGCTCGCGGTAGCGGGCGGGGCCGACATGCCGAGGGCAGTTGCGGTCGCCGTCGTTGATGCCGAACTGGATCATCAGGTAGTCGCCCGGCCGCATGCCGGTCGGCGCGAGCATGTCGCGCCAGCGTGGGGCGAATGTCTTGGGGCTCACCACGCATTCACCGGCCGAGTCCTTTGTCTTCGTCACGTTGGACTCGTACAACCAGGTCTGGATACTCCGGCCGGCCACCGCGTTGTTGACCACCGTGACGGGGTCGGTGAACAGCGCGTCGAACTGGCTCCCCCAGCCGACCGGGCAGCTGGATTGCGGATTGGACATGGTCGAGTCGCCCGCGAGCCAGACCTTGACGGTCGCGGCACGCGCTTGGCCCGTGGCGGCAGCGGCGGAGCAGGGTCGCTGCTTCGCCGTTGCCGCGCCGACCATGGTGGTCATCGACAGCACGACGAGCGCGGCCAGTGTCAGTACTCGTTTTCTCATGGATGTCTCCAGACTGCTCTTGGCTGGAAAGTCGAAAACGTGCTCACGTGGGCACAGAAGCCGGCGGCTAACCCTTGCGGTAAGCGCGGAAGTAATCCACCACGAATTCCTTCGGCCTCGGGTCGGACGGATCAACGGATCCGGTCCAGCCCGCGTTCTCGTAGATGCCCAGCAGGAACGCCGACGCGTAGGCAGGCGAAGCGTTGATCGTCTTCTTCAGTACGTTGTCGACGTAGAGCTTGAGCTGGGTGGGTGTCCACTCGAGTGCGTAGATGTGCATCTCGCTCGCCAGATCGAACCCGACACTGATCGAATGGTTGACTTCCGGGACGTTCGGGTCCGACCACTTGTGCAGGCTGAAGTTGAAGTTCCGCGGCGTGCGGCCAGGGTGCTCCATGATGTCGACCTCGGCTCGCTGGGACGGCGTGTCCTGCTTCCCCGCTGTCCAGAACGCGGCATGGAGCCCGCTTCTCGCGGAGGTCTTCGCCCGGATCTCGAAATAGCCGTACTTGGGCGCGTACTTCCAGACGTCGGGAATCGAGTGATCCTGAGGCGATGTCTTGTGCAGACCGGTCTTCTGACCTGTCTGGATACTGGACACCTTCATCCGGTCGCCGTTGGCGTAGTAGGTCGGCTGGTCATTGTCGATCCGCAGTACGAGTGCGTTGTTCCTGAAGCCGTAGCGTGCCCTGGAACGCCATTCCGCGGTCCTCGACTCGAGGTAGTTCGTGATCCAGAGCGCCGGGTCGAGGCTGCCGTTGAATTCGTCATGCCGATCGAGGATCCAGCCTGGTTTGTTCAGCGGGTTCGCCGGTATGTCGGCGGCGCCGGCAGGCTGGGCTGAACCGACACCGAGTAGCACCGTGGTGGCCAGGACGGGCCAGATCGCGACCGTTCTCGTCACTCTTCGAATACCTGAACGCATTCCGCTCATCGCTACCATCTCCTTGGAATTGTCTTCAGAAGCTGCCGGCCTGCGGGTCGAGTAGCCGGGACATCACCACGGATGTCCCTCCACATAGGATTCGAGGCGGTCCCTGTCCCATGCGCCGTCCGCGATCACGACGCGGTAGCGCAGCTTCAGGGTGTCCCCCGGAACGAGTTCGAGGGGGTCGAAGAACGCGAAGGACGGGTTGACCGCGGGAAACGGGGTGTTGCGCAGGAACCAGTGCGTGCTCTTGTTGTCAGGGTGGTCCATGAACAGCATCGTCGAGGCATGGTCGACCTCGTCGTGGTGACCGATGTAGGCCAGCCAACGGGCAGGCTTGCCCATGATCTCCGGGCCGCCGAGCCCGTCGGCCCCGATCACCTCACCGTCGGTGAACGCCCGCGGACCACGCCAGAACAAACCGGTGTACCCGGCCATTTCCCGCCCGTTGGTCGTGGGACTGCCCAGTACCAGCGGCTCGGCGCGGGTGTTCGTCAGCGCCGTGCCGAATTCGAGCGCCCACGTCCCGTCGTCGACGTCGCGGACGACGAGCTCGCGTACCTCGTCCACCCAGTGCTCGCCCGCTTGGGTGTGCCAGGTCAGCCGCTCTTCGAAGCTGACGCGCGCGGGCCCTTGTTCGCCGATGACGAAGTCCTCGTGCCGCATCGACCCGACGTTCGGCAGTTCCACATAGCCCTGGTCGCGGACATAGGTCACGCCACCCCAGAAGTTCTGCCCTGACACGTCGGTCGCCGTCAGCTGGATGCCCTTGTGCCACCGATGATCGTTCGGCCGATAGGCCGTGACCACGTGCCCGGCGAGTGTCCGGACGGGATGCAGGTACGGCTTGGAGCCTTCGAACGGAATCGTCTCCGGCCGATAGACGTACTCGAGGATCTCCACTTCGCCCGCACTCACCACGAGCGCTTCGTCATCGCGGCGGGTAATCGCGAGGTTCACTGCCACGGCGCGCCGGTCCCTTCCATCGACTTGTAAAACGGATCGCCAGGGATGATCTCGCCGCTGGAGACGGGCTTCGCCGTGAAGGCGGACGCGTAGAGCGCGGCGACGAACTCCATGGTGTTCCGCGCGTCCGCCAGCCCGACCGGTGGCACCTCGTCACGGTCCACCGCGTCGTACAGGGCCTCGATCTGGCATCCGTGACCGCTGACCAGATCCGATTTCTCTTCGTCCCACAGCGAAAGGAGGTCGCCATGACCGGCGACCGGGTGCACGGACCAGTCCGCGTCGGTGTAGCCGTACAGGTGCTCCACCTCGACGGTGGCGTACTCGTAGTCGAACCGCAGCATCGAGGTCTCCCGTGGCGATACGACGGAATTCACGACCGTCGCCACGGCACCGCTCGCGAAGGTCACCACCGCCATGGAGACGTCCTCGGTCTGCACGTCACGCGCCCGCCGGGCGGCCAGCGCGCGAATCTCCCGCCACGGACCGAGTATCGACAGCATCAGGTCGAACTGGTGGATGCCGTGCCCCATGGTGGGACCGCCGCCTTCGCTGTCCCAGGTCCCCCGCCACGGCACGGCGAAGTAGTCGTCGTCGCGGTACCACAGCGTGGCGCAGCTGGCCAGCAACGGCCTGCCGAGCCGGCCATCGGCCGCCAGCCGCCGCAGCCGGACCGCCGCAGGACCGAACCGGTGCTGGAACACGGTCGCGACGTGTCCGGTGGAGGCCCGCTCCGCTTCGATGAGCTCGTCCATCTCGGCGAGGGACAGCGAGGGGGGCTTCTCCACGAACACGGTCACGCCCGCGGCAAGGCACTCGAGTGCGATGGGCGTATGGTGCCGCGGCGGCGTACACAGGTGGACCACGTCGAGGATCTCCCTGTCCAGCAGCGCACGAGTGCTCGCATAGCTACGAGGGACGCCCCATTTGGCCGCGAACGCGCTCGCCCTGTCCATGTCGACGTCGACCACCGCGACCAAGATGACCCTGTCTCCGGCAGCGCGCAAGGCCGTCATATGAGCCTCCGCGATCGCACCCGTCCCGACGATGGCGACGCGATGAGTGCGGTTCATCGGGCGGCGTCCACTTCGGACTGGAGTTCCTTGATGAACGCCGTCGCCGCCTGCTCGGGGGTCGACCGGCCGAAGAGAACGTTCTCGGTGTGCCGCTTGAGGATCGCCTCGATGGTGCTGGCACCGTTCGGTGTCACCCTCGGCGGATCGCTGACCGGGAGCTTGTCAAGGAACTCGGCCGCGATCTTGTCGGTTTCCTTCAGTTTGTCGTTGATGGCCGCGCGAAGCTTCTTGTTGGCGGGCACACCGCGCTCGGTGAGCAGGACATTGGCCGCTTCTCCGTTGTTGCCGAGAAAGCTCACGAACGCGGCGGCCTCGGCCGGGTGCTTGGAGCGGGCCGAAACCGACCAGAACATGGATGGCTTGTAGTACGCCGAAGGCGCCTTGGCCTGCGCCTCGCCTGGCAGCCTGAGCAGCTTGAGCTTCGCGCCACTGGCCGCCGTCACAGCCGTCAGCTGGGTGTTCCACCATGCGCCGAACGCGGCCGTATTGGTCGCGGTGGCGGACTGGGGCAGCCCGGCGGAGGCCTTCTCGACGGTCACCGGCGGCGGCGGCGCGATCCCGTTCTTGGCGAGGTCGAGCAGGTAGGACCAGTAGTCCTGGAGAACCTTCGGCGGCACGACCACCTTTCCCTTGTCGTCGAACAGGGACGCACCGGCCTGACGAGCCCAGATGTTCAGTCCACCGGCGTCGTTGAACCCGAAGGACTGGATGCCCCACACGGTGCCGCCGCCCGCCTTGGAAACCTGCTCGCCCGCCTTGCGCAGGTCTTCCCACGACCACTTCGTGTCGTCGGGCAGCGCCACGCCGTACTTGGCCAGCAGGTCGGTGTTCACCACGATCGAATACGCGGAAAGGCCGACCGGCAGCGCGTACTGCTTGCCGTCGATGGCGCCGGTGGCCAGCGCCTTGCCGTCAAAGCCTGCGGTGTCGAGATGTTTGCGCGCCTCGTTGAGGTCCAGCAGCGCGCCACGCTCGGCATACGAAGCCAGATAGAGCTCGTCCATCTGGATGATGTCCGGCGCGTCGTTGGCGGCCACGGTCGTGGCGAGGCTGTCCCAGTACCCGTTCCACTCCTTGAATTCACCGCGCACGGTGATGTTCGGGTGCTGTTTCTGGAACAGCTCGATGACCTGCTGGGTCCGCTTGTGCCGGTCATCCGAGCCCCACCAGGTGAAGCGCAGGGTCACCGGTTCGGCGGACAACTCCCGCCCGGCGTCGGAGCCGCCCGAGCAGGCCACCGGCAATGCGGCCGATAGCGTTAACATGGACGCCAGCATGAGCCGGCGGATCACCTTGGTGCGCATGGCGAAGAAGCTCCCTTCCGGCTACTTGCCGCCGGTTGTGGCGATTCCCCTGACGAGGTATCGCTGTCCGAAGAGGAATGCCAGGAAAATAGGGACGAGCGACAGTACGTTCATCGCGAACAGCGAACCCCACGACGTCGAAACGGTCGAGTCGACGAACGTCCGCAGTGCGACGGGCACGGTGTACATGTCCGGGTCAGTCAGGTAGATCAGCTGGCTGAAGAAGTCGTTCCACGTCCAGATGAACGTGAAGATGGCGGTGGTCGCCAGTGCGGGTTTCATCAGCGGCAGGATGACGCGCAGGAAGATACGGGGATGACCGCAGCCGTCGATGCGCGCGGCCTCGTCCAGTTCCCTCGGCAGGCCGCGGATGAACTGCACCATCAGGAAGACGAAGAACGCGTCCGTGGCCAGCAACTTCGGCGCGATCAACGGCAGGAAGGTGTTCACCCAGCCGAGCTGGGAGAACAGGATGTACTGCGGGACGATGATCACGTGGATCGGCAGCATGATCGTGCCGAGCATGATCCCGAACCACCACCGCTTGCCGGTGAACTCCAGGCGCGCGAAGGCGTAGGCGGCCATGGAGCACGACACGAGGTTGCCGATGATGCAGCCGACGACGACGATCGTCGAATTGACCAGGTAGAGCCCGAACGGCGAGGACAGCGCGTTCCAGCCCTGCGTGTAGTTCTCGGTGCGCAACGAGTCGAGCACCAAGCCGGGCGAGCGGAAGATCTCGTCGTCCGGCCGCAGCGAGCTGACGACCATCCACAGCACCGGGTAGAGCATCACGATGCCGAGCAGGATGAGGCCGAGGTGCTTGGCTGGCGTGGAAAGCCGCCGCATCGGTCGCATGAGGTCAGTCGTCATAGAACACCCAGAATTTCGCGGCCCAGAAGTTGATGGCGGTGAACGCGCCGATGATCAGGAGCAGGAACCAGGCCAGCGCGGAGGCGTAACCCATGTCGAACCGGCTGAAACCCTGCTGGTACAGGTAAAGCGTGTAGAACATGGTCGAGTCCGACGGCCCGCCGGTTCCGTTCGAGACCACGAACGCCTGGGTGAACGACTGGAAGGCGTGGATGATCTGCAGCACCAGGTTGAAGAAGATGATCGGCGACAGCAGCGGAAGGGTGATGTGCCGGAAACGGGACCACCTGCCCACTCCGTCGATCGCCGCGGCCTCGTAGTAGGCGACCGGTATCTGGCGCAACCCGGCCAGGAAGATGATCATCGGCGCGCCGAAGGTCCAGACGTTGAGCACGATGAGCGTCGACAACGCCGTGTCCGGGTCGGAGATCCAGCCTTTTCCCTGGATGCCGAAGAAGCCGAGCACGCGATTCAGCAAACCCTCGGCGCCGAAGAGCTGGGTCCACAGCACCGCGATCGCGACACTCGACCCGAGCAGTGACGGCAGGTAGAACGCCGAACGATAGAACGCCAGCCCGCGCAGGCCCCGGTCGAGCAGCATCGCGACGCCCAGCGCGAAGGCCAGCTGCAGCGGCACCGACACCAGCACATAGGTGAAGGTCACCCGCAGTGCGTTGTGCAGCCGCTCGTCGGTGAAGATGCGGGCGAAGTTGTCCAAGCCGGTGAACTTCGGCGGCTGGATCAGGTTGTACTTGGTGAAGCCGAGGCCGAGCGAGGCCACGACCGGGCCCGCCGTGAGAAAGACCAGCCCGGCGGACCAAGGCGCCAGGAACCAGAACGCGGCCTTGTTGTCACGCTTGCGGCCCTTGGCGCCGTCTCGCCGTAGCTTGCGGAACTCGTTGAGCGCGGTCATATCACCCGCGCCCGGCGGGAGGTGGCCGGAGAGCTGAGTGGCCGTTCGGACAAACCATGATCACAACTCCGTGAATCAGGTATCTTGGAAAACGCTTTCCACCCTGGCATTCGTATTTCTCCGCGTCAAGTGTCGGTCTGATCACCGTGCGCATGACACCCGTTCTGCGGAATTTTCTTGCTACTGACCTGCGCCTGCGTACTCCCACGGAGGTTGTCGCAGCATCGGCGTCCCGATGATCTCGTGACTCTACCCTGGCAGGCAGGTAGCCTGTCGACGTATCAGTGGAAAACGTATTCCTCATCCGGCCGGCAGCTGACGGCGACCCGGATGGTCAGACGGGGGAAGACACGCGTTCGGGGCGCCTGCCCCGCGTCACCACTCGGGCGAGCGCGAACCGGCCGGACCCGATCACCGCGATCAGGAGCAGCGCCCAGCAGAACATGATGGCCGCTTCACCACCGTTTTCGAGCGGCCACAACGCTTTCGGCTGGTGCGCGACAAAATAGGCGTACGCCATCGAACCCGACCCGAGTATGGCCGCGGGCCTGGTGAAGATCCCCAGGAAGATGAGCGCTCCGCAGACCAGCTGGATCATCGCCGCCCACCAGCCGGGCCAGGTGCCGACCGGCGTCGCCGCCTTGGCGCCCAGCAGGCCGAACACCGTCTTCACGCCGTGACAGGCGAACAGAAATCCCACAACGATGCGATAGAGCCCGATGACGTGCTCTCGAGCGGCATCCAGCCGATGCACGGTACCTCCACGGCGAACATCGAGGCGATAGTGCCCCGCGGACAGAAGAAACTCCGGCCACCGCTCGGCACAGACGCGGGAAAGCCGGTCACATTCGAGTAACGCGCGACGGATACTGCCGCTGACGCTCCGCCGGAGGATCCTCCAGCGGAGCAACACTTCCCCGGTTGCCCGGTCCGACCGGCCATCTCGGCGGCAGCCACGGAGCGAGCATTGGGAACGTTCCCAGAGACATCACGATACCCGGGAGGCGGTGCCGTGTAAACAAATCACGCTGATCCGGTCAGAGTTCATCGAGCGCGGCAGGACGCACCCGGAAGCGGTGCTGCCCGCACTCGCCCACTGTCCACAAAAGACAGCTCAGTCCCGGCGATAGTGGCCTATGGAGGGAAAGTCCAAAGGTGGCGTGCGAGTGGAAGCTTTGCTGCATCCAACGCAGCAGAGATTCCACTCGCTCGCGGCACGCCGAGGTCGTCGTGGGGGTCGTGAGTGTTCCCGCCGGTTCTAACCGGCCGTACCACTCACGACCCCTGGCCGTGCACCTTCGCGAAGCGAGGGTGCCCCCCGAGTGCGTACTACGCACCCAACGGTCCCCTCACCTCACACTGTCCCGTACGACCAGCCGCCCCTCGACGGTCACGTGGGTGACCGCGTCGGGTTCGCCGAGTGCGAGCCGGATCGCCTCGGTCCCGGCATACGCGAGCGGCAGCGCCACGGTGGTGAGCCTCGGCGTGACGTTGACCGCCAGCCGCGTGTCGTCGAACCCGGTCAACGACACGTCGCGCGGCACCATCACCCCTGCCTCCCGCAGAGCGCGGAGCACGCCGACGGCGATCAGGTCGTTGGCCGCGAGGATGGCGTCGGTCCCGTCCAGACCTTCGGCGGCGAGCCGGCGTGCCGCATCGAAACCGCCCTCCCTGCTCACCTCGCAGTGCACGATCCGTACGGCTGACTCCTCTACGCCGCCCGTCCGGAGTCCGTCGACGAACCCGGTGGTCCTGGCCGACTGGGCCGCCTGGCGGGCGCCCGCGATGATGGCGACCCGCCGGTGCCCCTTCTCGGCCACGTGGCGGCCGAGAACGCGAGCGGCACCGAGGTTGTCGAAGCCGACCGAGTGGAACGGCAGATCCGTGTCACCGACGATCACCACCCGCCCGCCGTCGTGCTCGTAGGCACGCAACTCCGCGAGCAGCCTGCCCGCGAGTGCGTCGGCGCTGACCCGGCCCGACGTCAGCACCAGCGCCCGCGGCCGTAGTGCGCGAACCCGGTGGATGGTCTCGAGCTGGCGTTCGGGGTCACCTCGCGTCGCCGAGACGGTGACGAACGCGCCAGCGGTGCTGGCCTCCCGCTCCATCGCGGACACCACGACCGCCATCGAAGGCGTGGTGAGGTCGTCGGCGATGAGCGCCAGCGAGTCGCTCATCCGTCGCATCGCCCGCGCGGAGGCGTCGGCCGTGTAGCGCAGCCGCTCGGCCGCGGCCCGCACCCGCTCCCGCAGCCCGGCCGCGACGGTACGGGAGCTGCCGCCCAGCACCCGCGACGCGGTCGCGAGCGACACCCCGGCCTCGGCCGCCACGTCGTGCAACGTCACGGTGCCCCGTGCCGGATGCGGCATCACTACCCCCTTTTCGAACGCGCCGACGTGGTAAGCAAGCACGGACGCGATACCGTGAAGCCCACCTCAGAAAACGCATTCCACCACCCACGGTCCGGATTCACAAGGACCTGGCTGATCAAACGAAACGAGACGGCACCTCATGACCGAGCGACGCACCGGCTCCTCCCCCACTCTGCGGGACGTGGCGACGGCGGCAGGCGTCTCCGCGGCCACGGCGTCGCGCGCGCTCAACGGGAGCACCCGCAACGTCAGCGAGGAGAAACTGGCACTCGTGCTGGACGCGGCGGCGAAGCTCGGATACGTGCCGAACCTGTCGGCACAGGCCAACGCCAGGGGATCGACGAACACGGTGGCTCTGATCGTCCACGACATCGCCGACCCGTACTTCTCCTCGATCGCCGCGGGTGCCATCGAGGCAGCCGAGGCCGAGGGGCTGATCGTGAGCATGGCGGTCACCGGCCGCTCGGCGGACCGCGAACTGGAGATCGTCTCGACACTGCGTGGCCACCGGCCGCACGCCATCATCCTGGCAGGCAGCCGGATCGGCGACGACCACGGCGCGTTGGTGGCGGAACTGCGCGAGTACGAGGCCGCGGGCGGGCGCGTGGCCGTGGTGAGCCAGCCCGGCCTGCCGTACGGAACCGTTTCGGTCGACAACCACGCGGGCGCCTCGGAGCTGGCCGCCGCACTGGTCGCGCACGGGTACCGCCGGTTCGCCGTGCTGCGCGGCCCCGACGCGCTGCGCACCTCCCGCGACCGCTCGGCAGGCTTCCTCGCAGGCCTCGCCGTCGCGAAGATCGAGGTCGACGGCCGGTTCGTCATCGAGGCCGACTTCACCGAAGACGGCGGCCACGCGGCCGCGACCGAACTTCTCGGCCGCGGCCTCGACGACGTCGACCTGATCTTCGCGGCGAACGACGTCATGGCGATCGGCGCCATGCGAGCGTTGCGCGACGCGGGCCTGGTTCCCGGACGCGATCTGGCGGTCGCCGGCTTCGACGACATCAGCGCCGCCACCGACGTGGAGCCCGCACTGACCTCGGTCGGCGTGCCCACGCGGGCCATGGGCCTGCGCGCGATCGACCTCGCGCTGAACAACAAGGACAAGGGCGAGATCGTGTGGCTGCCCACGACCGTCGTCCTGCGGGAGAGCACCCCTCGCCGGAGCTGACCGGCGCGGGTCATGGCTGGATCAGCGCGCCGGTGAGCACCGGGAGGTAGAACGCGGTGACACCGGCGAGGTTCGGATGGGTGCCGGTGCCGCCGGTTCCGGGGTAGCCGTTGACCTGGCCGTTGAAGGTGTACGCCACCCGCTGACCGTCGACGCGGGTGTCCAATGTGGTGCCGCCGAAGACGTCCGCGACCGTGATGCCCCATTTCTCGCAGATCCGCAGCGTCACCGCGCGGATCGCGAGCTGCGTGTTCCAGTCGCGGGAGCCGAGCTTGTGGACGGCGACGTAGACGATCCGCGTGGTCGGCCACTTGGCCCGCATGGCGTGCACGGTGGTCTCGAGCGAACCTGCGTAGGTGGACTTGTCGAAGGTGGCCGGGTCGAAGCCGCCCGCCATCGTGCCGACCTTGAACCGGTTGCCGTAAATGAGTTCGGCGTCGTTGGTACCACCGTTGAACACGACGCGGTCGGGCGCCCGCGAGGCGGCGCCCCGCACCTGCGTGAGGATCTGGTTGCCGCTGGGCCCGACCGACGCGCCGTTCACGGCGTACTTGTTCAGTGTCATCTGCTCACGTTCGGCCACGAGGTCCACGAAGCCGCGCGAGTAGGTGTGGCCCGCGACGATGCTGTCGCCGAAGGCGTACATCGTCCTGCCTTTCAGCCGCCCGTTCGCGGCGTTCGCCGGCGCCACGACGCGGAAGTTGTCGATGGACTGCACACCGGTGCCGAGGTAGTTGCAGGCGACCAGTTTCGCGAGATCCTTACCGGCCACACTCGCCGTGCCGGAGACCATGACCTTCGCCGCGGTCTCCTTGGTCGAGATCAGGTACTGCACCCGCTGCAACGTGAAGTCGAGGTGCAGGTTCACCGAGTACCACTTGGCGCGGTCGTAGGAGAGCTTGGTCCAGACCGGGCTGAGCGAGTCGGGAGCGGACGTCGAGCCGGACGCGGGCCCGGTCAGCCCGTAGCGGAGCTCGGCGGGGGTGCCCGCGAGTGCGAACACGAGATTTCCCTGGCTGTCGCGCAGTTCGACACCCGACCTGTGCCCGCTGCCGGTGACCGCGGTTTTCCAGTCGAAGGTCAGATCGAGGGTTCGCTCGCCCGCGACGGCCGCGCCGAACGTCTTGACGGCGGTGGTGTGGTCGCCCATCCCCTTGGTCACGTTCAGGACTCCGCCCGTCACCGCGGCTCCGGCGGGGAACCCGAAGTTCGCCGGGTTCGTCTGGGCGGTGAAGGTCTCGTCGATCAGGACGCCCGCCGCGGCTTCCGCCGGTGGCGCGAGCAGGGTGGCCGTCACCGCGACGATGGCCGCGGCCGCACGTGGCCAGAGAAGCCGTCGGGTTCGCTGTTGCTCGGCGCGCATAATGATTCCCTTCAGCGCCACCTGGAAAACGTATTCCAGCACGCTTGCGTTTATCAGTCAAGAGGCCCGATCACAGCACTGTACGGCTTCATCCTGGGATCGTGCACAGCATCTGGACGCGCGATACTTTCGTATCAACAACGATCTTCGCTTGTTTACATGTCCGATACCCACGAGTACTGTGAACGTTCACAGCAGCTGCTCGGTGTCCGCCTGCCTCATCGCCTCCGTCATCGCCGACAAAGGAGCGCATCGCAGATGCCCTTGTTCATTCAGCGCGAACCCCCGCCGCCCCAGCGCGGCCGCGAGGTACGCCGCGATCGCCCGTGCTGGTGTCACCGCACCGGCGACTCCACCCGCGTCGCGCCGAGCGTCCCCACCGAACTCCCATCTCCGACACCCCATCCCCTGCACCGAAGGAGTCATCGATGACCATGCAGCGACGGAAATTCCTCACTGTGAGCGCGGCCGGAGCGGCAGGCGTCGGCCTGACCCTGCTCGGTGCGGGGCAGGCCTTGGCCGCGGTCGGGCCGTTGGGTACGGCGCCGACCACACCGTTCGCGGTGGGTGTGCGCCAGTACAACTGGACCCGCGGCAGCCGCAAATGCACCACCTACGTCTACTACCCCGCCACCGGAACCGCCGGCGGCAACCCGGTCACGAACGCCCCGGCCGCCAACGGCGTCTTCCCCGTCTACAACTTCACCCACGGCTTCGGCAGCAGCCCACAGAAATCCCTGTTCATCATCCGGGCACTGGCCGCAGCGGGCTTCGTCGTCCCCGCCCCGTACTTCAACCACAACTTCGGCGACGTCAACAACGGCAACACCTCCAAAGACGTCTCCCAGATCCTGACCAACACCCTCGCCCTCAACACCAGCGGACCGCTGGCCGGGCACATCAACACCGGCATCGGCGTCGGCGTCTCAGGCCACTCACTGGGCGGCATGGTCACCCACGGCCTGCTGACCTCCTGGCCCGACAGCCGGATCGTCTCCGCCAACCCCCAGTCCTGCGTGGACATGGGCAACCCATCCGCCTCGGTCACCGCCAAAGTCCTGTTCGTCCACGGCGACCGCGACACCACCTGCGCCTATTCTTCGGCCCGGCAGGCGTACAACGAGATCAAGTGGCCCAAGGCGTTCCTCACCTTCGTCGGCGGCAGCCACACCAGCTTCTGGAGCGACCAGCGCTTCCCCAAAACCGTCGTCGACTGGGCCCGCTGGACCATGTACGGCGACACCACCGCACGCGACCGCCTCGCGGCCGACGCCTCCGGCACCAAAACCAAGTGGGAAGCCCAACTGGGGTGACCCACCAAGAGGGCCCGGCACAGCGGAAACGCCGCGCCGGGCCCTCTTTCAGGCGATAACCCCGTCGAGCTGGAACGTCTGCACCTGCCCTGGGGCGAAGGAGGCCCGCAGCAGCTTGCCGTCGAGACGGATGTCGGTGCGCTGGACATACCTGTCACTGCCGCTGGTCGTCGACGTGGACCACCGGGTGATCAGGCCGGTCGGCAGGGTGGTGAACCGCGTCAGGTCGAACGTGATCGGCTGGGCCGTCGTGGCCGTGTTGACCGCGACGAGTACCAGGCGGCGAGCCGAGGGGTCATAGGCGACCGCCGCGTTCCCCGCCGACGCCTCGATGACGCGCATGCCCGGCCGGATGTGCCGGGTGAACTGCGCCAGCACGTACAGCTTGTTCTGCACGGATCCCGCCCGCAGCGTATTCGGGTCGTAGTCGATCAACGCCCACGCGGGGGTGGGGTCCATCACCTGCCAGTAGCACCAGGCCGTGGGGTGCAGCCAGCGCATGTCCAGGCAGAGGTTGCTCGCCATCGAGAGCCCGGTGGTCTCCCGGTCGCCGTACTCCGAGTTCCACAGGACCTTCCCCGCCGCTTTGGCATCGGCGTAAAGCAGGTCGCGACGGCCGCCGGAGCCCTGGTAGCCGTGGACGTTGATCTGGTCAACGAGGGACTTCGTGGTGGCGTCGAAGGAGTTCCACGTGCTGTGGGCCAGGTCGTAGCTGGTCTCGTCCGACGCGGCGATGCGCGTCCCCGCCAGCCCGCGGCGGTCCAGTTCCTCCCGCAGGTACCGCAGGACGCTCCGCTGGACGGAGGCGCCGATGTGACACCCCTCCTGCTTCCCGGTCGCCGACCAGTAGGCCGAGGAGGGTTCGTTGAAGGGTTCGACCGTGCGGAACGTGACACCCCACTGATCGCGGAAGTGCTTCGCGACCTCGGCCAGGTGGACACCGTGATCGCGATAGTGCTGTGAAAGCAGGTTGTCATTGGCCGCGTTGGCCGCGCCGGACGGGTTGTGGTTGGCGCACATCCACCACACCGGCGAGTTCGAGAACAGCTCCGTCTTGGCGCCACGCGCGACCGCTTTGACCACCGCCGCCCGCTGTTTGGCGTCCGCGGTCCACTTCCACGCGGCCGAGTTCGGATCGGTGCCGCGCCAATCCTGCCAGTATGCCTCGATCTGCTTGAAGCGCGGGATGTTCGGCGAAGCGACCATGGCCTGGCCGTCGACGGAATTCCAGCTGCACGCGCCGAGGTTGTAGCGGGCGATGTTCATACCCAGGCCGGGGAGCGCCTTCCCGTTGTACACCACGGTGTTGGTGGTGAACCACAGATCCGCGAAGTCGTCGCGGTCGCCGAATACGTTGGCCCACCAAGCGAGTGAGGTCCCCCAGCCCTCCCATGTCCCATAGCCGATCTGAGGATTGACGGTGATGGTCTGGTCCGCGCGGGCGACGCCCGCTCCCATCGCCGCGGCCGCGATCGCGGCCGCGGTGCCGGACAAGACCGTTCTGCGTGTAACCATGAGTCGCTCCTGTAGCTACCAAGGTGATCACGGGGTGGCGAAACTCGCGTGGGGAGGCTGGTTGTAAGCGGTGTTCTGCCAGGCGACCGCCAGCCGGTACTGCCGGTCCTGCATGAGCGACGGACGGCTGATGCCGGTCGGTGTGGTGGTGGAGTAGATCCGCAGCGCCTTGTTGTCGGTGGTGCGCCAGATGACCTCTTCGCGCCAGTCGCCGAGGATGTCCGCCTGGAGCACGGGAGTCGACTTGGTGCCGTTGTTCGACGCCACGCCGGAACCGGTGAGCAGCCGGGTGTCACCGCCCGTGCCGTACTTGTCGATGTGCGTGCCGTCCAGCAGCTCGCGCTGGGCGTCGCCGTCCCACCAGATCACGAAGTTCTGCGAGCCGGGCTTGCGGGCCGCGACCTCGCTGCCGTTCGCGGCGCTGCGCAGCCCGCCGACCGAGCTCGACCAGATCTCGGCACCGGGGCTGCCCGCCCACACGTCCGCGGCGACCCCGCGACCGGTGTCACAGCCACACGATGGCGCCCGGTAGAGGAACTGGCCGGTGCGGGCGTCGTGCACGTCCATCGCGGGCGAGCCGGTCGACTCGTGCACCGTGAACACTTCCAGGCCGGGCCTGCTCGGTACGAGGTCGCTGACGTGGAGCGCGTCGCCGTGTCCCAGACCGGTGCTGTACATCAGCGTGCCGTTGTCGTTGATCGTCGCCGAGCCGTAGATGATCTCGTCGCGGCCGTCGGCGTCCACGTCGGCGATGGACACGTTGTGGTTGCCCTGCCCGTACGCGCCACCGCGGCCGGAGTCGTAGGTCCAGCGGTGCGTGAGCTGACCGCCGCGGAAGTCCCAGGCGGCGACCACCGCACGGGTGTAGTAGCCGCGGGCCATGACGATGCTCGGCCGCGAACCGTCCAAATAGGCCGTTCCCGCCAGGAACCGGTCGACCCGGTTACCGTAGTTGTCACCCCAGTCGGAGACGTTGCCACGCGCGGGAACGTAGTTCTCGGTGTCCAGGACCGCGCCGTCGGTGCCGCGGAACACCGTGAGGAACTCCGGCCCGGTCAACACGTAACCGCTGGAGTTGCGGTAGTCGGCGTTGACGTTGCCGATCACCTGACCGGTTCCCGAACGGGTGCCGTCGGCGGTCTTCATCACCACCTCGGCGCGCCCGTCACCGTCGTAGTCGAACACCTGGAACTGCGTGTAGTGCGCGCCCGAGCGGATGTTGCGCCCCAGGTCGATCCGCCACAACCGCTTCCCGTCCAGCTTGTAGGCATCGATGATCGTGTTGCCGGTGTAGCCGGACTGCGAGTTGTCCTTGGCGTTGGTGGGGTACCACTTCAGCACGATCTCGTACTCGCCGTCGCCGTCGAGGTCGCCGACGCTGGCGTCGTTCGCCTCGTAGGTGTAGCTGCCCGACGGCGTCGAGCCGCCCGGCGGTATCTGGAGCGGCACGTCCTTCGTGCTCGCGGTGACCCCGAGCTCGCCGTCGGCGTTGGCGGACATCGCCAGCGAGTGGCCAGCCGACGCCACGCTCCGTTGCTCCACCCCGTTCACCACCGGACGAACGACATAGCGCGCGTTCGCCGGCGCGCCGTGGTCCTCGAAGTTCGTGAGGGTGACCGGATTCGAGGTCACCCTCGTGCCGTCGCGGTAGAGATTGAACGCCGTGCCCGGAGCGTCACCGGCCAGCTGCCGCCAGGTGAGAAAGTTCCCTTGCCCCGTATGGACACTGATCAAGCCGCGGTCGAGCCGCTCGGCTGAAGAGGATGCGATGGTGTCGGCCGCTGACGGTGACGTGGCGGCCCCGGTCACGAAGGTCGCCGACGTCATGGCCACCAGCAGTGCACGCATCACCTTTGACATGTGCATGATCTATTCCGTTCGTCAGTGATGATCTGGAAGAACTGTCCACCGACTGTCCACTATGGTCATGAGCGCCGCCGGCGGTTCCCGCCTTCGCGAACTCCGACGACGAGATATCGAATCGATTCGACACAGGCGTCCGGACAGCATGACATCCAAGTCGTGGGCTGAAAAGAGACGAACGTCGGTCGGCGGCCACCGGCGGCTCCCATCCGACCCGTGCCGGCACTCGCGAGCGCCGGCACGTCTTGACCTCGACCGGAAACTCGCCTATTTTGGGAACGCTCCCACTGTTGAAACGTTTCATCCAGGAGGAGTCACGATGGCCCCACGACGACGCGTCTGTTTCATGCTCAAGGTCAAACCGGACCGCGTCGAGGAATACCGCCTGCGTCACGCGGCGGTCTGGCCGGAAATGCTCGACGCGTTACGGGAGACCGGATGGCACAACTACTCGCTTTTCCTGCGGCCGGACGGCCTGCTGACAGGCTATTTCGAAACCGACGATCTTGACGCGGCTTTGGCCGGCATGGCCGCCAAGGAGGTCAACCGGCGATGGCAGGCGGAAATGGCGCCGTTCTTCGAGGGACTGAGCGGGCAGCCAGATGAAGGGATCACCCCACTCGCCGAGGTGTTCCACCTCGACTGACGATGAGGAGCGCGTCTTGTCCAACCGCCAGGCGCTGAGACTGCCGGCGCTACTGCTCGCGTGCCTCATGCTGACGTCGTCGCCTGCCGCCGCGGTCCAGAGTAGACAGATAGCCGCTCCCTCCGTGTCATTGCTGCGCGACACTCAGCTCGATGCTTCCGCGCTGTACTTCGTTTCCTACGACGGCCTGGTGAACAACGGCTCGTTCCAGCAGGACGCGATCGTCAGCTACGCCGGTTACCAGTACGCGACCTGGTACACGGCCGACCGCAGCGTGGTGGTGGCACGGCGGAAACTGCCAGGCGGTGGCTGGGACAAGGCGGTACTGCCGCACAAGCTGAGCGTCAACGATTCGCACAACGTGATCTCGCTCGGCATCTCCCCCGCGGACGGGCGCCTGCACGTGGCGATGGACACCCACAACACCAAGGTCTTCTACGTGAAGTCCGAGGCCGGGCTGGTCTCGTCCCCCGCGTCGAAAAGCTGGTCGGCGGCCAGGTTCGGCGCGGTGCAGCGGACGCTGGACGGGGCCGACCTCGGTGCGATCACCTACCCGCAGTTCGTCCTCACCCCGGAACGGCGGCTGCAGCTGAGCTACCGCACCGGCGGCTCGGGCAACGGCACCAACGAGCTCGCCGAATACGAGGGCGGCTCGTGGCGCAAGCTGGGCAAGTGGTCGTCGGCGACCGGTTCCTGGACCGGGCCCAACGGCGTCGTCAGCACCACCCGCAACATGTACCTGCACGGCTTGACCTATGGCCCCGGCGGCAGGCTGCACGCGGCGTTCACCTGGCGGGAGGGCAACACGGGCGTGCTGTGCGCTCCGGGTGGCCTGACCAACCACGACACCGGCTACGTCTACAGCGACGACCGCGGCCGGACTTGGCGTGACAACACCGGGAAGGTGGTCGGCACGACCGGCGGCGCCCAGGTGACCGTGTCGCGGAACCTGGTGGTGGACCCGCTCGGTCCTGACCACGGCCTCATGAACCAGGAGAGCCAGGCGGTCGACTCGGCAGGCACCCCGCATGTGGTCATCAGCTACGTGCCGGGCCGGTTCACCCAGTGCGTCACCGGGTACGCGGCCGACCGCACCCGCTGGGGCCGGACCTTCCACCTGGTCCGCGCCGCGAACGGCACGTGGACCAAGCAAGAGGTGCCGATCCCGCCGAACTCGACCGGGCGTACGCGGCTCGTCTTCGACCGCGCCGACAACGCGTATCTGGTGATGCCGACCGGCCGGATCCTCTCCGCGTCCAAGGCCAGTGGCTGGACCGACTGGACGCTCGTGTTCGACCGGGCAGGCATGAACGCGTTCGGCGAAGTGACGGTCGACTATTCCCGGGTGGCGGCCGAAGGCGTGCTTTCCATGTTCTACCAGCAACGATCCAGCGGGACGACGCCTTCACCGATCCGCGTCGCCGATTTCCGGCTGGAGTAAAGGAAGTGCGATGTCGTTGAACCATCGGACAAGACGCTTGCCGGCGCTGGTCCTCTGCCTCGTCACCACGCTCGGCCTGGTCGGCGTGCCCGCCCAGGCCGCTCCGCTCGCCGAGGCGGTCAGCTCGGCCAGCAGGGAGGTGGACTTCACCCAGGGCTGGAATTTCTCGCTGGTCAACACCACGGGCGCGGACGCGCCGCAGCCCGGTACGGCGGACCCGTCGTGGCGTGAGGTCCGGCTCCCGCACGACTGGAGCATCGGGCTGGACCCGCTCGCGAGCCCGGCCACGAACGCGGGCACCGCGTTCCTGCCCGGCGGCCTCGGCTGGTACCGCAAGGCCTTCCGGCTGCCGAGGGCCATGGCGGGCAAGCAGGTGTCGATCGAGTTCGACGGCGTCTACATGGATTCCGAGGTCTACCTGAACGGCCGCCTGCTCGGCGCCCACGCCTACGGCTACACGGGCTTCAGCCTCGACCTGACCCCGTTCGCGCACACCGACGGCACGGCGGACGTCCTCACGGTCAAGGTGCGCAACCAGGTCCCGAGCAGCCGGTGGTACTCCGGCAGCGGCATCTACCGCGCCGTGCGGCTGGTGGTCACCGATCCGGTGCACCTCACCCGGCACGGCATCGCGGTGACCACCCCGGACCTCGCGAACACGGTCAAAGCCGGCTTCGCGAACGTGCACGTGGACGCGACCGCCGTCACCACGCACGGAGGCACCCAGCAGGCGCAGGTCGTCTCCACGGTCAGGGACGCGGGTGGACGGGTGGTCGGCTCGGGTTCCGCGCAGCTGGCATTGACCTCCGCGCCGGGTACGGGTGGCATGGACATCCGCGTCCCCGCACCCAACCTGTGGTCGACGGATCGGCCCTATCTGTACACAGTGGACACCGAACTGCTCGTAGCGGGGAAGCGGGTCGACCTGACCACTACCCCGCTGGGTATTCGCTGGTTCGTCTTCGACCCGGCCGAAGGCTTTTCGCTCAACGGCGAACCGATGAAGCTCCAGGGCGTCAATCTGCACCACGATCTGGGAGCGCTCGGCAGTGCCGTCAACACCGACGCCATCGTCCGGCAGCTGAAGATCATGAAGAGCATGGGCGTCAACGCGATCCGGACCTCGCACAATCCGCCTGCCCCGGAGCTGATCAAGGCGTGCGCGGAAATGGGCATCGTCATGATGGTCGAGGCCTTCGACACGTGGCGCACCCCGAAGACCAAGAACGACTACGCCCGGTTCTTCGATGCGAACAGCACCGCCGACGTCCAGGAGATGGTGCTGGCGGCGAGGAACTCCCCCGCCGTGGTGCTGTGGTCGATCGGCAACGAGATCCCCGATTCGACCACGGCGGCCGGTGTGCCCATCGCCCAGCGGCTGATCGAGAACGTCCGTGCCGTCGACACCACGCGCCCGATCGTGATGGGCTCGGACCGCTACCGCTCGGTCCCGGCGCCCGGTTCGCCGCAGGACCGGATCCTCCAGCTGCTCGACGGCGTCGGGCTCAACTACAACACGGCCGCGTCCGTCGACGCGTTGCACGCCCGCTACCCCACCAAGTTCTTCTTCGAGAGCGAATCGTCGTCGTCGACGTCGACGCGCGGGGTCTATCAGGATCCGGATCAGCTCAACACCGGCGAGAACCACACGCCCGGCAAGCGCGGAACCTCTTCCTATGACAACAACCTCGAGTCGTGGACCTACAGCGGCGAGTACGGGTTGAAGAAGGACCGCGACCGCAAGTTCTTCGCCGGGCAGTTCCTCTGGACGGGCATCGATTACCTCGGCGAGCCGACACCCTACGCGAACGACTTCCCGGTGAAGGCCTCGTTCTTCGGCGCGGTGGACACCGCCGGGTTCGCCAAGGACTTCTACCATCTCTTCCGCAGCCAGTGGTCGAGCGAGCCGATGGTGCACCTGCTGCCCATGAACTGGACCGACCACCAGCCGGGCGAGCAGGTCTCGGTGTGGGCGTACAGCAATGCCGACACCGTCGAGCTCTTCCTCAACGGCACACCGCTCGGTGCCCGGAAGTTCGACACGAAGACGACCACGTCCGGCACGAAGTACCTCGAGACGACCGAGGCGACCGGCGACGACAAGACGGTCACCACCGGCGCGTACCCCGGCAGCTACACGAGCCCGAACGGCAGTGCGGGCAAGCTGCACCTCACCTGGACCGTGCCCTTCGAACCGGGTCGCCTCGTCGCGGTGGCCAAGCGAGGCGGTGTCGAAGTCGCCAGGGACGAGGTGTCCACGGCGGGCACCCCGCGCGGCATCCGGCTGACCCCGGATCGGAAGGTGCTCGGCAACGGCACTTCCTTGGCCTTCATCACGGCGGACATCGTCGACGAGCGCGGCGTGGTGGTCCCGCAGGCGGACAACATGCTCTCGTTCGACGTCCGCGGCGGGAGGCTGGCAGGCCTGGACAACGGGCAAGAGGAAAGCGCCGAGAACTACCAGGCGTCGTCCCGGAAAGCCTTCAACGGCAAGGCACTCGCCATTGTCGCACCAGGATCGTCCGCCGGACCGGTGGTCATCACGGCACGCTCGCCAGGCTTGCGCACGGCTCTGACCACCGTCCTGTCCGGCGGTGGCGGCACAGTTGTCCGCCCGTCGCTCGGGCCGTCCGCTCCGCCGAAGGCGACCCGGCCGTCGGCGGACGCGAGCTACTCCGGGGCGGCGAACACGATCCCGGCCGCGATGCTGGACGGCAATACGGTCAGCGGCGGCTGGTCGAACTACTACACCAAGCGGGCGACCGCACTCCTGCCCGCCGTCAGCCGTGCGCACACGACCGAGTGGGTGTCCGTCTCGGGGCTGGGCCCTGGGCAGATCGGCAACGTCCAGGCCTACTTCACCACCGACACCGCACGCGCGCTACCGGCCGCGATCGATGTGTCCTACTGGGACGGGCAGCGTTTCCTGCCGGTGCGCGGTGCCCGTATCGAGTGGGCGACCGGCTCGAACCAGCCGACCAGGATCACGTTCGAGCCGGTACACGCGAGCCGGATCAAGCTGGCCATGACCAGCCGGGCACCCGGCACCGCCACGGGCTTCCTGCAGATCGCCGAACTCACCTACGGTCCCTGAAGTATGTAACGCTGAATCGCCGGGTTGGACCGGCACAACCTGATCGGGTAGCTCCGCCCTGCCGGCCGGGCGGCGATGGCGGGGCTGAGCAAGGATGCACGTGATATCGCAACTCCGAGCTCAACAACGAGGATCACCATGTCGACTACGCGCCCCATCGCGATCATCACCGGTGGGACCGGCGGCATGGGGCTGGCGACGGCAGGGCTCATGGGGCACGATCACCGGATCGTGCTGGCAGACCTTGACCGGACGCGGCTCGATGACGCGGTGCGCGAGCTGGCGGCGGCCGGAGTCGAAGCGATCGGCGTGGTGTGCGACATCACCGACAAGGCATCCGTCGGGGAGCTGTTTCAGCGCGCGGAGTCTGACGGAGGTCACGTTCGCGCGGTGGTCCACGCCGCTGGAATCAGCCCGCACATGGGTACCGCCGAACGCATCGCTCGCATCAACGCGACCGGCACCGTCAACATCGCGCGGGCATTCCTCGCGCGGGCCGCGGACGGTGACGCACTCGTCAACGTGGCATCGACCGCCGGGCACAGCATTCCCAAGCTCCTGCTCCCGCTCCGCGGTTTCCGCATTGCCGAGCGACGACCCGACGCCTTCGAGAAGGCGATCGTCAGTCGTGCGAGGTTCGTCGGCCGGAAGCTGAAACCAGGACTGGCCTACGCGATCAGCAAGAACTTCGTCCAGTGGTACAGCCGTTACCTCGCGGCCGAGTTCGGCGAGCGGGGAGCGCGGGTTGTTTCGGTATCTCCGGGAAGCTTCGATACCGCGATGGGGCGTCTGGAGGAGAACCACGGCGCCGGCGAGCTGGTGAAGTCGGCGGCGATCAAGCGATTCGGCAGGCCCGAGGAGGTCGCGGCCGTTCTCGCGTTCTGCGCCAGTGAAGCACCTGGCTACCTGACCGGGATCGACATCCTGGTCGACGGGGGAACCAAGGCCGGGAAAGAGTTCGCGAAGACTCAGCGACGACGGTGAGAAGCCTCAGCGCAGTGCCCATTGCTGGTTCGCCTGGCCGTTGCAGGCCCAGAGGATCAGCTTGGTGCCGTTCGCCGTGCCCTGGCCGTTCGCGTCGAGGCACAGGTTCGACGCGACGCCGGTGAGCGAGCCGTTCGCGTTCATGGTCCACTGCTGGTTCGCCTGGCCGTTGCAATCCCAGACGACCACTTGCGTGCCGTTGGCCGTGCCGCGGTTGTAGGCGTCGAGGCACTTGCCGTTGACCATCAGCTGCTTCGTCGCGGTGTAGGTCCACGATTGCTGGGCTTGGCCGGTGCAGTCCCACAACTGCGCCTGGGTGCCGTTGGCGGTCCCGTTCGGCACGTCCGCGCAACGGCCCGACTGCGTGCCCACGAGCTGCCGTCCGGTCGGCGCGCCGTCCGTTCCGGCGACGGTGAGCAGCACGGCCTCCCCCGCCGGCACTCCGATGGTGTAGCTCGTGGCGAAGCTGCCGCGGTCGGCCGCCGCCCAGACATCGCGCACCGCGGCGGATCCGGTCAAGCCGAGGGTCGACCAGCGGACGGTGATGTTCGCGGCCGAGCCGGTGCGGTTGAGCAGCACGACCGCGCGGCGGCCCGTGCCCGAGAGCGTCTTGCTGTAGACCTGGAGACCGGACGCGTCCTCCGCGACCTTGGTTCCCTGGCGCCCCAAGGCATCCTGGTCCACGGCGATCAGCTCGCGGTTGGTCAGCGCCGCGCGGGTGGCGGCGCTCATCTCGGTGAGCTTGTTCCCGGCCAGCAGCGGCGCGCCCGCTATCGCCCACAGGCTCAGATGGGTGCGGTTCTGCGCGTCGCTGAAGCCGTTCAGGCCGGCGACGAGCATGTCGGGATCGTTGTAGTGGCCGGGGCTCTGCGCGCTCGCGTGCTGCGCGGCGTCGAAGTTGGCCAGCACACGCGCCATGTTCGGCCGTTCGCCCCAGAAGATGATGTCCCCGCTGGTGCGCCAGAGGTTCGAGATGCCGGGCGCCCAGTTCCACGGCTGCTGGCCACCCCACTCGCACACCGAGAACACCATCGGCCGTCCGGTCTGCGCCGTGGCCCGCGCGATGGAGTCGCTGATCGCGGTGTAGCTGTCACGGGCGTTCCGGCCTTCGGCGGAACCGCCGCACCAGTCGACCTTGACGTAGTCGAAACCCCACCTGGAGAACTGGAGGAAGTCCTGGTCGTAGTGGCCTTCGCTGCCGGTGCCCGGATACGCCGGGTGCCCGGTCGGGTAGTAGTAGCCGCAGCCGTCACGGCCCGCGTCGGTGTAGATGCCCGCTTTCAGGCCCTTGCCGTGGATGTAGTCGACGATCGCCTGCATCCCGCCGGGCCACTGTGCCGTGTCGACGGCGATGTTGCCCGACGAGTCGCGGGAACCCTTCCACCAGCCCTCGTCGATGTTGACGTACTCGTACCCCGCGTCCTTCATGCCGGACGAGACGAGCGCGTCGGCCTGCTGCTTGATCACGGTGGCGTTGATCGCGCCCGCGAAACTGTTCCAGGAGTTCCAGCCCATCGGCGGCTTCGTGATCGGCGCGGCGGCCGAGGCGGACGGCGGCAGGCAGACGGCCAGCAGCCCGGCGAGCATCGCGCACAGCAGTGCGGGCAGTCGTGACATGACATTCCTTTCGGTCCAGGCCATCACGGGAGCTGCCACTTCTGGTTCGTGCCGCCATGGCAGGTCCAGATGATCAGCTGTGTCCCGTCGGCCGTGCTGGCGCCGTTGGCGTCGAGGCACTTGGCCGACTTCGTGTTGACCACGGAGCCGTTCGCACCAGCGGTCCAGTTCTGGCTGGTGGCCCCGTTGCAGGTCCACAGCCGAACGACGGACCCATCCGCGGTGCCACCGTCGGCGATGTCCATGCACTTGCCGAGCGAGCGCACCGTGGACCCGCTGACCGTCCATTGCTGGTTGGCGCCGCCGTTGCAGGTCCACTGCTGGATCTTGGCGCCGTCGGCGGAGCTGGCACCGTCGACGTCGACGCACTTGCCGCCGGCTCCGGTGATCGGGCCGGTGCGGCCGCCGCCCGTCGACGAGCCGAAGGTGAACGAGTCCAGGTCGAACAGGTAGCCAGTCCCGCTGCCCGCGAACGTGAGATACAGCGTGCCGGTCGTGGTCGGCACGCTGGTCAGCGCGGCGGAGACCTCGGTGAACGTCTCCCACCCGCCGGTCACCGGCACGGTCACCGTGGCCAGCGCCTGGCCGGTCGGCGAGCCGGTGCGCACGGTGATCGTTCCGCCCGCTCCCGCCGAGGAAACCCTTGCGGTGAAACGGTTCGCGCCGGTCAAGTGGTACGGGTCGAACGCGATCCAGTCACCGTTGTGGATGTCGCCGACCGTGCGCCCGCCCTCCGCCGGCGTCTTGTCGAACAGGCCGGTGCCCGACTGCGTCGAGTAGTGCTCGGCCTGGCGGTGCCGCGGCTGGAGGACGTACTGGGTGTGGGTGGTCGCCGGAGGCACGCCGTTCGCGCCCCGGTCGGTGTACTCGGCGTCGAAGACGGCGTACAGGTTCGCCGCCGAGTCATGCTCGCCGTCCACCGGGATCTGGATCGTGCCCGAACAGCCGGTGCGCGAGGTGATCGGGTGGCCGTGGCTGTCGTGGCCGAGTAGGTAGGACAGCTTCACCCGCGCGCAGTCGATCGTCCCGTCCTCGGGGTCGGAGACGGTGATCGAATACGGGACGTTGTCACCGAAGCTGAACAGGGATCCGTTGGCAGGCGTGTCCAGTTTGACCGTGGGTGCGGTGTTGCCGACCGTGATGACCACGTTGGTGCTGCCCGTGAGCCCGGTCGAGTCCCGCGCCGTGAGCGTCACCGTGTACTGGCCGTTGGCGGTGAACGTGTGGCTCGGGTTCGCCGCGGTGGAGGTGCCGCCGTCGCCGAAGTTCCACGCGTAGGTCAGCGAGCCGCCCTCGGGGTCGGCCGAGCCCGCCGACGAGAAGTCCACGGCCAGCGGCGCCGCGCCGGAGGTGCGGTTGGCGGACGCGCGCGCGGTCGGCGGGCGATTGCCGGTGGGGTTGTACTCGATGCGGTAGAGCGCGGAGCTGGCGTCGCCGCTACCCCAGCCGGTGCCGTAGTCCAGCACGTAGAGCGCGCCGTCCGGGCCGAAGGCGGCGTCCATGACCTGGGTGCCGCGCCACGGGAAGTCGCCGACCTCGCCGGGCGACCCGTCGGAGTCGACGTCGACGGTCTTGATCCAGCGGCGGCCGAACTCGGTGGCGAACATGTGCCCGTCCAGCGAGGCCGGGAACTTGACGGTGGACGGGTTCGCCGAGTCGTACCGGTAGACCGGCGCGCTCATCGGCGACTCCGACCCGCAGCCGAACGGGGCGAACGAGCAGTTGTCGTACTTGATCCACGCCGGACGCGCGGCGGGCAGGTTCGTCAGGCCGGTGTTGTTCGGCGAGTTGTTGACCGGCGCGGCGCAGTTGAACCTGCTCCCCGACGGCCCTGACGGGAACGTGTAGTCCACATAGGTCTCAGTGGGTGTGTTCGAACCCGTGCAGTAAGGCCAGCCCTGGTTTCCCGCCGAGGTGATCCGGTTGAACTCCACCTGGCCTCCCGGACCGCGAGCCGGGTCGGCCGAACCCGCGTCCGGCCCGTAGTCACCGAGGTAGATCACGCCGGTGGCCTTGTCGACGTTGAACCGGAACGGGTTGCGCAGGCCCATGACGTAGATCTCGGGCCTGGTGCGGGCGGTTCCCGGCGGGAACAGGTTGCCTGCCGGGATCGAGTACGACCCGTTGGCGTTCACCTTGATACGCAACACTTTTCCGCGCAGGTCGTTGGTATTGCCCGCGCTGCGCTGCGCGTCGTACACGGGGTTGCGGCCGCTGCGCTCGTCGATCGGGGTGTACCCGGCGGAGTCGAACGGGTTGGAATCGTCGCCGGTGGACAGATAGAGGTTGCCTGCCGCGTCGAAGTCGAGGTCACCGCCGACATGGCAGCACATGCCCCGGTTGGTCGGCACGTCCAGCACGGTCACCTGGCTCGACATGTTCAGCGTGAAATCCGAATTGAGGGTGAACCGGGACAGCCGGTTGACCCCGTTCCACGCGGAGAAGTCGTTCCCGGTGGACGGCGCGTCGCCGCCCGGTGTCGACAATGGCGGCGAGTAGTAGAGGAAGATCTGCCGGTTGCCGGCGAAGCCGGGGTCCGCCGCGATGCCCTGCAGCCCCTCCTCATCGTGGGTGTACACGGGAATGGCGCCGATGACACTGGTGGCGCCGCCTGCCGTGGTGCGGCGCAGTGTGCCGTCGCGCGAGGTGTGCAGCACCGAGCGGTCGGGCAGCACGGTCATCGACATCGGCTCGCCCATCTCGGGGACGCCCTTGGCCAGCTCGATCTGCTGGAAGTCGGCCGGGTTGACCGTGTGCGCGGCGGCGGGTGGCGCGGCGCCCGCCGAGATGGCGGCCGTCGCGGCCACGGCCAGCAGTGCGGCGGACAGGGCCGTGTTGAGTCTGTTTCTCATGCGGTTCATGTCAGTCCCGTGTCCACTTCTGATTGCCTGCGCCGGTACAGGCCGCCAAGTCGATCAGCGTGCCGTTTCCGGTCGCGGCGCCGATGGCGTTCAGGCACAACCCGGACGCGACTCCGGTGATCGTGCCGTTGGCGTTCGCCGTCCACTTCTGGTTGGTGCCGCCGTTGCAGGTCCAGATCACGACCTTGGTGCCCGGACTGGTGCCGCTGCCGAAGGCGTCCAGGCAATCCCCGCCATAGACGCGCAGCTCGCCGGCGCCGGTCGAGGTCCACTGCTGGTTGGCGCCGCCGTTGCAGTCCCACAGCTCGACCTGGGTGCCGTCCGTCTGCGTCGCGCCGGGCACGTCCAGGCACCGGCCGGATCCGGCGCCGACGATCGTCGTGGTGGTGCCGCCCGGTCCGCCTGCTCCCGGCGTGACGGACAGGTTGTCGAACTGGGCCGTCTGGCCCTGGCTGGTGGCGTACCCGATCTGGCCCGTGCCCCAGGTGAAGTCGTTCGCCGTCCCGGCCGTCGCGCCGTCGATGGCCGCGGTGATGGTGCTGCCGGAGAAGGTGAGCGCGAGCGTGTGCCACCGGTTGGTGCCCAGCGCCGGAACCGTGCCACGGGCCAAAGTGGACACCGTGCCGTTCGTGTTCGAGTTCAGGATCGACCAGACGCCGGCTTCGCTCACCCGCAGGTGGTAGGCGTTGAGCCCGGCCGCACCGGTGTACGACTGCGAGCTCGCCCGTCCGATGACCTCCACGTACCCGGGCTTCTCGAGCAGCACGTCGGACGAAATGGTGTAGTTGCTCCAGCTCAGGTCACCGAGCAGCGCGTGCGGATCCGTCAGCGGATCCCAGGTGATCGGGGCTTGCGCGCTCATTTGCCGCACGCACTGGCCGCCGCGGCCGCCACCGCACCCGACCGCCTCGAAGGCGCCCTGCCAGTCCTGCAGGTACTTCGCTTCGGTGCCGGAAGCGTTGGCGTCGAAGGAATCGCTGTACGGCAGCTTCAGGCTGCCCGAGGCCCGGCCCGCCGCCGTGCCCTTGCCCTGGCCCGTCGTCGTGGTGACCG
This sequence comes from Amycolatopsis sp. NPDC059657, assembly GCF_042734395.1. Taxonomy (NCBI): domain Bacteria; kingdom Bacillati; phylum Actinomycetota; class Actinomycetes; order Pseudonocardiales; family Pseudonocardiaceae; genus Amycolatopsis; species Amycolatopsis sp. NPDC059657. The sequence goes on from NZ_JBHWEB010000050.1 coordinate 53,684, forward strand.
TGTAGACCCGTCCCGGCTGGACGGTCAGGCTGTAGCCGCCCGCGGTCGGCGTGATGTCCGAGGCGCGCACGAAGTGGTCGGCCGGATTGGCGGAGTTCAGGTTGGTGGACCACACGTGCACCGTGCCCGCCGACAATCCACCGGTCACGCTGAAGTTCAGTGTCTGCGCGGCGGTGGCGTCCACCGTCTCGATGATCGTGCTGTAGTCGCTGCGGTTCGTGGACTTCAGCGAGACGTAACTGCCGTTGTTCCGATTCCCGCCGAGGTAGCCGCTCGAGCTGTCCAGGTATTGCCAGCCCGGAGCGGTGAACTGCGTGGTCTGCGCGGTCACCCAGGCGTTCTTGCCGATCGTGTAGTGACCGGACCACGGCTGCGCGGCCAGCGCGAGCCCCATGGTGGGCCATGGCAGGTTCGGCGTGAGCGCGGCGACCACGGGCCAGTTGAAGTACGCGGTCATCTTCCCGTCGAGATAGCCGCGGTTGATGCCGCGCGCCATCGCTTGCGCGCCGCCGTTGTAGTCATCCGAGCCGTTTTCACTCGCCCACAATGGTTTACCGGACGCTATGGCGGCCGCGGGCACGCTGCAATTGGCCTGAGACGAACGGTAGCCGCACGGGTAGTGCGTGCCGATCACGCTGACGGCGGAGGCGAAGGCCGGGTCGCGGTTGATGTCGCCGGCGATCTCCCAGCCCGAGTCGGCGCCCACGATCTTCACCGCGGCGTAGCCGCTGGAGTTGAGCGTGGAGCGCAGGTTCTTGTACCAGGCGACGTTGTAGCCGCGCTCGTTCCACCCGCCGAGGTAGTCGATGGCCAGGTTGTGCCGCTTCGCGCAGCCCAGCCAGGAGACCAGGTAGTCGACCATGTCGGCCGACCAGAAGTTGCCGCCGCCGATCCAGCCGGGCGCGCCCCAGGCCAGCCCGGCGAGCTTGATGTTCGGATTGCGGGCCTTGGCCTGCCCCGCGAGCCAGAACTCGTAGCCGACGTCGCAGTTGATGACACCACGCGTGTGCTCGATACTCGGCTCCGCGCCGGAGGTGGAGTTCGTGTCGCCGCCGATTTCGATCTTGAGCGACTGCAGCGACGCGCCGGCGCCCGGCTTGAACAGGTAGTCCAGGATCTGGCCGCGCTCGGGTTCGGGATAGTCGATCAGCAGCCGCGAATTGCCGCCCCCGCCGCTGATCGCCCCCACTCCGTCGAAGACGCGCCCGCCGGAGGAGCCATTGATCGTGATCGAGGTCGCCGCGCTCGCCGGAGTCGCGGCGACGCCTCCCCCAGCCAGTGTCAACCCGCAGAGCGCGACCGCGGCGGCTCGCAGACGTCCGAATATCGCCATGACAGCCTTTCTAGAGACGCTGGAGCTGGAATCGCTGGTTGGCGCTGCCCGTGGCGGTGTACTGCGAGATGCGTGCGCCATCGGCGGTCGACGCACCCCAGACATCCATCGCCAGACCGCTCAGCCGGTTGACGAAGCTGACGGAGTCACCTTGGCTCACCACCCGCCACTGCTGACCGGCCGCGTCGCTGTCCGGCTGCTGCGTGATGTCGGCTCCGCCGCTCGTGCCGGTCACCTGGAGCACCAAGCCGCTGTGCCGGGCCCGAATCCGGTAGTAGCCGTCGGCGGAGGCCAGGAAATCGAACTGCTGGTTCAGTCCGCTGGTGGCCGCCCACTGGACCAGCATCCCGCCCGCCGCGGTCGACGCCCCGCTGATGTCGGCGTCCTTACCGCTGTGCCCGGCGACCAAGTGGTAGTCCACCCCCACCTGCACCGGTGACGAAGGCGGCGGCTGGTTGCCGCCGAACTGGGTGAAGAACTTCCAGATCTCCGGCTTGACCCAGCTCCTGGCACCGCTCTCGCAGCCGGCGCAGCCGTCCACCGGCCCTTGCTGGTGGCCACCGTCGAACGGGGCCCACACCACCGGATAGCCGCTGCGGCATCCCGAATAGCGCGTGATGATGTGCGTGAGGCTGCCCCGAGCCGGCTCCGGCGCGTTCTGTGGCGTGCACCCGTTGTTCCGGACGAACGTGTCACGCAGCGATCGGCCTGCGCCGATGTTGTCCGACACGCCATGGATTCCCATGTACGCGAAAGGCTGGGTGCCTCCGCTGCATCCGCTGATCGTCCCGGGCGCCGCGATGGCCACGACCGCGCGGAACACGGTGGGACGGGCACACGCGAGTGCGTAACTCATGGCCCCGCCATAACTGAAACCGACGGAGAACAACTGCGTCGTGTCGACACAGAGATCGTTTTCGATCAGCCGGATCATGTCGTCGGTGAAAATTACATCTTCACCGTTCGAATTCGCCCAGCCGTTTCCGATTCCCTGCGGCGCGACGAAGATCGTCGAGTTGCCCGCTTGCGACTGCATGCCGTAGTAGGCCCACGCGGCACCGTCGCTGCCGCCGGAGGCGACCTGCTCGGAGGTGCCGCCCCACCAGTGGAACCCGAAGGCCAGCCGGTGGGGAGCGGATTTGTCATAGCTGTCAGGGATCTTCAGCGTGAAGCTACGACTCTTGCCACCGCTCTGGATCGTGCGTTTGCCGCTGGTGAGCGTCGGGGTCTTGCCACATCCGGCACTCGCGCCCGCCGCGACCTCGCCGGCGGCGGTGGTGGCGGCAGCGCTTTGCGTCGTCCCCCCAGCCAGCACGAGAAGGACCGTGACAGCCAGAGAAAACAGCTTACTTCTCACCATGCTGATGGCTCCTTTGCCATAGCAGGAAACAGGCCTGATTCGCCGACCCGCAGAGTATCCGGCCGACGCCAATAAAAAGTTATGACTTCACGACAGCAGAGTGCGCACAAGTCACTCCTGATGCACTGTCGCCCTGACGAGTACTACTCCGGGCCGATGCCGAGTGCCAGTGAAAACACCCGCTTGCCGCATTGTTCCGATGAAACTTTCTTTGCGGCCCGCCGAGTCCCGCACCAGCCGCTTGCCCGCGAGCAGGCCGGACATGGCCGCGGCGGCCTCGACCCGGTAGCGCGTCCGCCGCCGGCTGTAAGCGAATTCGTCGAATTCGCCGAGGCTGGAACTGTGCGATCTTGACCATCGATGTCCCCGATGGCACAGTCAGCAAAGCGCGCTACCACCAGCAGCCGCTCTGTTTCCTCGCACTGACGGGATATACCAGAAGAGAGGAAAGTCCATTGCGTTCAAGAGCAAGGAATATCAGCGTTGTTTTCCTTGCCGCCGTGCTGGCGGCCACCGGAATCGTGTCCAGCTGGGCGAATCAAGCATCGGCGGCCACCCAGTCGCGGCTGAGCGCGTCACAGATTGTCACCGACATGGGCGCGGGCTGGAATCTGGGCAACCAGCTGGAAGCCAACTCCAACGGATACCCCGCCGAGACCGCCTGGGGTCAACCCACGGTAACGCAAGCCCTGATCGACAAAGTGAAGGCGTCGGGGTTCAAGACGATCCGGATCCCGGTCTCCTACCTGAACAACATCGGGTCAGGCCCGAACTACCCGGTCAACGCGGGCTGGCTGAACCGGATCCAGGAAGTCGTCGACTACGCCCACAGCCGGGGCCTGTACGTGCTGATCAACATGCACGGCGACGGCTACAAGACCATCTCCGGCTCGTGGCTGATCTGCGACTCCTCCGCCCAGGACACGATCAAGGCCAAGTACCAGAAGGTGTGGCAGCAGGTCGCGGCCAGATTCCGGAACTACGACCAGCGCCTGATCCTGGAATCGATGAATGAGGAGTTCGACGGGCAGTACGGCCGCCCGACCCAGCCGTGCTACTCGAACATCAACGCCTACAACCAGATCTTCGTGGACACCGTGCGCAAGACCGGCGGGAACAACAGCTCACGATGGCTTCTCGTGCCAGGCTGGAACACGAATATCGACTACACGGCCGGGGACTACGGGTTCACGATCCCGTCCGACCGCTATCGGTCCTCCACGATTCCCGGCACTGAGCAGCGCATCATGATCTCCGTTCATTACTACAGCCCTTGGGACTTCGCGGGAGAGGAAAGCGGCACCATCACGCAATGGGGACGGGGAGCGACCAACCCGTCCCGGAAGTCGACCTGGGGACAGGAAGACTACCTGGACTCGCAGCTGAAAATGACGTACGACAAATTCGTCACCAGAGGATATCCGGTGGTCGTCGGTGAATACGGTTCGGTCGACAAGTCCGCCTTCGACTCGTCGAACAACAGGTATCGCGCGGACTTCGCGCGCGCCATCGTGGCCACCGCCAAGAAGTACGGAGCGTCCACCGTCTACTGGGACAATGGCGGAAACGATCGGTACGGCATGGGGTTGTTCGACCGACGCTCCCGCACGGTGACCCAGCAGGGCATCATCGACGGCATCATGAGCGGCCTTCGCACCTGACGGCACGCGAGGCCAGGGGTCGTGAACGCCCGGTTATTGAGGGAAACGCAAAGGTGGCGTGCTCGTGGACTCGGGCTTGGGTGAGGGCCTCCCTCACCCGTATATCCGCAATGCCGGGCGGTTAAGGGTCGGGCAGGTTGGTCAAACCCGCTGCTCGGTGGGTGCCGCAGGGTGGTTGAACGTTGCGAACGGGGCGTTCGCAACGCTGAGCCACACATACGCCCCGTTCATTCCGTCCACCCCACCCCGCAAAGCGGGCAAATGCGACATTGCGGGGCCGGGCCACCGACCACGACCCCACCATTCTGTCCGACACACCCAGTTGGCTTGGAGGCTCGACATGCGGTGCCAGCGGCGATCGACGAGGAAACTGCCGGTGTGGGTGGCCATCGTGGTCGCGGCGGCGACGTTGTGTCCCGCGCCCGCGACCGCGGCCGGGCAGGAAGCGGCCGACGGCTACATCGGCTTCAGCCCGGTCACCGACGGGCTGACCCTCGTGGCCGGTGGCAAGGCGGCGCCGCTCGTGGTCGACAGCGGTGACCACCCTGGTGTGGTCCGCGTGGTCGACGACCTGCGGGACGACATCAAGCGGGTCACCGGCGTCCAGCCGGTCGTGTCGGCCGGCCACGTCCCGCAGCAGAGCCAGGTCGTCCTGATCGGCACGCTCGGCAAGAGCCCGCTGATCGACGGCCTCGTCTCGCAAGGCAAACTCGATGTCTCCGGTGTCGCCGGGAAATGGGAAACCTCGCGGCAGCAGGTCGTGTCCAACCCGATGCCCACTGTGGACAAGGCGCTGGTGATCGCGGGCAGCGACCAGCGCGGCACCATCTACGGCGTCTACGACGTCTCCCGCCGGATCGGCGTCTCGCCGTGGAACTGGTGGAACGACGTCCCGGCCCGGCACCATGACGCGCTCTACGCGCTGCCGGGCAAGTACAGCCAGGGCACCCCGGCCGTGCGCTATCGCGGCTTCTTCATCAACGACGAGGATCCGCAGACCGGCGGCTGGGCACCCGGCATGTTCGGCCCCGGCAAGGCGTCCGGCTATCCGGGCGGCCTCAACCACCTGTACTACGAAAAGGTCTTCGAGGTCATGCTGCGCCTGAAGGCCAACTACCTCTGGCCCGCGGTATGGAACCGCGCCTTCGCCGAGGACGACCCGGTCAACCACGCCACGGCCACGCGCTATGGCGTGGTGATGGGCACTTCGCACGAAGCGCCGATGATGCGCGGCATCGAGGAATGGAACCGCGCCCCTAAAGCCTACGGCGGCACCGGTGAATGGAGCTTCATCCGCAACGCCGACGCGATCAAGGCCTACTGGCGGGCGGGTATCCGCCGGATGCGGGAACAGCACATCGACGGCGTGGTCACCCTCGGCATGCGCGGCAACGGTGACACCAGCCTGCCCGACGGCGACAGCAGCGACCTCATGAAGCAGATCATCGCCGCGCAGCGCCAGATCATCAGCGAGGAGGCCGGCAAGCCGGTCACCGAGGTACCGCAGGTGTGGACGCTCTACAAGGAAGTCCAGCGCTACTGGGACGAAGGCCTGCGCGCACCCGATGACGTGACCGTGGTGTTCACCGACGACAACTGGGGCAACATGCGCAAGCTGCCGGATCGCAGCCTGCCATCGCGGGCGGGCGGCTACGGCATGTACTACCACTTCGACTATGTGGGCGGCAGCCGCAACTACAAGTGGGTCGACACCGCGAACCTGGCGAACACCTGGGAACAGTTGCGCACCTCCTACGCCTACGGGGTCGACCGGCTCTGGGTCGCCAACGTCGGCGACCTGAAGAACATGGAGCGGCCGACCCAGTTCTTCCTCGACTACGCCTGGAACCCGAGCGCGCTGCCCGCTGACAAGATCGGCGACTGGGAACGGCAGTTCGCCGCGCAGAACTTCGGCACCGGCGCGGCACCGGCGGTCGCCGGCCTCCTGCACACGTACGGGCAGCTGCAGGCGCGCCGCAAGCCGGAGTCGACGAACCGGAAGATGAGCCGCGGTTCCTCGGGAAGCGTCAGCACTGACGACACCACAACGCCGTTCAGTATCGAGAACTACGCCGAACTCGACCGGGTCACCGCCGAGTGGCAGGCACTCGCCGAGCGGGCCGACTCGGTCAAGGCGAGCCTGCCTCCGGCCGACCAAGCCGCTTTCTACCAGCTCGTGCTCTATCCGGTGAAGGCCACCGCGAACCTTTACGCGCTACGCCAGGCCCAGTTCCTGAACCGCAGATACTGGACACAGGGTCGCGCGGCGACCAACGACCTCGCCGCCACCGCCGAGGCCCGGCTGGCCGACGACAAGGCCATGTCGGACTACTACAACGCCACCTTGTCCGGCGGGAAGTGGCGTGGCTGGCAGACCCAGACCAAGTTCGGCTACGGCGACAAGGAAAGGTACGGCGACAACGCGAGCTGGCAGTCGCCGCCGAGCCCTGACCAGATCTACCCGCAGGTGCACCGCATCACCGTGCCGAGCGCGGCGGAGCTGGGTGTCGCGCTCGACGGGTCGCGGGACTGGTGGCCGAACTCGACCGCCCCGGCGGTCTTGCCCACCTTCAGCCCCTATCAGACACAGCCCGGCCAGTACCTCGAGCTCTTCAACCGCGGCGCCACCGCGTTCGCCTACCAGATCACGGCATCGGTGCCGTGGCTGAAGATCTCCCAGCCCAGCGGCAGTGTCGGCAAGCAGGTCCGCGCGGCGATCACCGTCGACTGGCCGCAGGCACCACCGGGGACGACCAAGGTTCCGATCACCGTGACCGGCGCAGGCCGCACGGTGACGGTCGAGGCCGTGGTGAGCAAGCCCGGCGGCGCGTCATTGTCCGGCTTCGTCGAAGGGAACGGTTATGTGTCAATGGAAGCGGAGCACTACACCAGCGCGTCCAGCGGCTCCGGGGTCTCGTGGCAACGGGTAGCCGGCATCGGCCGCACGGGATCCGGCATGACGCCGAACCCGCCGACGGCGGCGGCGCAGGCCATCGGCGCGGGCCCTCGGCTGGAGTACCGGATGAACCTCGCCGCCGCGGGGCCGGTCACCGTGTGGGCCTACCTTTCGCCACGCAACAACGTCTTGCCCGGCAGCGGTGTCCGGTACGCGATCTCGATCGACGATCAGGCACCCAAGGTCGTGAACACGACCGCGGGTGTCGACGACACGGCCATGAACGCGCTGTGGGGGATGAACACGGCCGACGCCGCCAACCGGACTTCGACGACCTTCACGGTGCCCTCCCCCGGCGTGCACACACTGAAGGTCTGGATGGTCGATCCCACCGTGGTCGTGCAGAAGCTGGTCGTCGACACCGGCGGGCTCGCCGCCAGCTACCTCGGGCCGCCGGAGAGCTACCGCGCGGGCTAGCGGTCCAGCCTGCCGGGGTCGCCGGCTCCACTGCGGCGCACGAGCCACGCCTCGGTGATGTGGGTGGACATGGCCTCGGCGGCGCCGCCAGGGTCATGCGCCGCGATCCGCTCGTAGATGCGGCGGTGTCCCTGATTGGAGGCCACACACAGGGCACGTTCGGTCCTGCCGGTGTAGCGGGCGGTGTTGCCGACCTGGCTTTCCAGCGCGCGCACGACGCTGCGGGCGATGCTGTTGCCGGACGCCTGCATGATCGTGTCGTGGAAGGCCTGGTCCTGGTCGCGATAGGCGACGGGGTCGTCAACGAGCTGGTCCATGCGGTCCACCAGTGCGCCCAGCCTGGCGATCGTGCCGGTGTCGGCGGTGCGGGCGGCGACCAGTGCCATATCCGATTCGAGCAGCCTGCGGGTGACCACCAGATCGTCGAGGACGGTCAGGGTGTCGTCTTCGGCGATGACGGCCGTGAGGACGAGCTGGTCGAGCGTGTTCCACGCCGACGGCGGGGTGACGACCGTGCCCGCGCCCTGACGCACCTGGACCAAGCCCTTTTCCTGGAGGACCTTCACCGCTTCGCGGATGACCGTCCGGCTCACCGAGAAGGCCTCGCACAGCGCGGGTTCGGGCGGCAACGAGGTCCCGGAGGGGTGAACGCCGCGCACGATGCGTTGCACGAGCTCGGCGGTGACCGCGCTCGCCAGGTTCGCGGGCCGGCGCGCCCATGCCGGGGCAGCCGTCGCGATCGGCTGCCGGCCTGAAGCCGTCATCTCTCCTCCGGTGGCGCTGGGTGAGCGTGGGACGAGTGTACTGCACCGAGGGCGTTGACGTCATACGTCATACGAATTATGTTTGCGACACCGCGCGGGCCGTTCGTCACCCGCGATCCGTCAGAAGAACTGAAGAAGTGAGCAGCGATGAAGCAGCGCACACTTTGGTCCGCCGCCCTGGTCATGGGCTTGGCGTTGACCGCCGGTTGCGGGAGTGCCGCGGGCCCTGGTGGGGAGTCCGGCGGCTCCGCGGGCAAGCTCGTGGTGTGGGACTGGAAGTCCGGTGACGCGAAGGCGGCCGGATACGTGGCGAAGGCCAAGGCCGACTTCGCCAAGAAACATCCCGGCGTCACCGTCGAATTCGTGGCGCAGCCGTTCGACCAGTACTACACCCTGCTCGGCACGGCCATCCAGGCCGGCAAGGGACCCGACGTGCTCCTCTTCAACGGGGGCGGCAAGATCCGCGACCGGGCCGACGCGCTCGCCCCGCTGGACTCCTACCTCACCGAGGACCGGCAGCGGCTGGCAGGCTGGGACGCGTTCGCCAAGGACGGCAAGACGTACGCGGCTCCGGTGACCCTGCAAGGACATCCGCTCTACTACAACAAGGCGCTCTACGAACAGGCAGGCGTCGCGGCTCCGGCCAAGACGTGGGACGACTTCGTCAAGAACTGCGGTGTCATCACCCAGAAAACCGGCGCGAAGTGCTTCGCGGTGGGCAACAAAGAGGGCTACGGAATCCAGTTCTTCTTGTCCGCCATGGGATCGGCGGTACTGACGCCGCAGGAGTACGACGACTGGATCGCCGGGAAACGCGACTGGTCCTCGGCAGACGTGAAGCGGATCTTCGAACTCTGGAAGCAGGCCAACGACGCGGGCCTGAACAACGAGGGCGCCAACTCCACCGCGATGTTCAACGACGCGTTCGCGCTCTTCCAGTCCGCGAAGACCGCCGATGTCATCGGCCTGATGTCCGACGTCGGGCACTGGAAGGACTTCGCCGAATTCCTCCCGGCGGACAAGGTCGGCGTCATGCCGGCGCCCGTGGTCAACCCGGCGGCGACACCGAGCCTCCCCTACGACGGCGGCATCGGCTACGCGGTCGCGAAGTGGTCCAAGGACCCGAAACTGGCAGCGGACCTGGTGCGTTCACTGACCTCGCACGACGCGCTGGCCGCCTTCTACGCCGACAGCGGCGCGATCGCGTCCGACACCACGATCGACGTTTCCGCGAGCGGCCCGGCCGCGAAGACGATCGTCTCCGAGCTCAAGAGCGGCAAGCCCGCACTGCACGTCGCGCTGTCCTCCAAGACGACCGACCTCATGGGACGCCTCTCCCAGGAGCTGCTCAGCGGCTCGGTCACCGTGGACCAGGTCGTGCGGCAGCTCGCCGACTCGGAGAAGACGGGCTGACCGGCGTGACCCGGCGACCGGGGGTCGAGCGCCTCGCACCGTTCGTGCTGGTGGCTCCGGCCGTGCTGATCATCGTCGCGCTGCGGCTGTGGCCGCTGGCGCTCGGCGTCAACTTCTCGTTCACCGGCGATGGCGATCGCGACGGCACGGCCGTCGGCTTCGACAATTACCTGGCACTGCTCGGCGATCCCCTGTTCCGGACCGCGCTGCGCAACGTCGGCCTGCTCGTGCTGCTGCTCCCGGTGGCGGTGGCGATCCCCGGCCTGCTCGCCACCTTCCTCTACCTGCGGGTGCCGGGGCACCGGCTCTACCGCGGCGTCTACTTCTTCCCCGCCGTGCTCTCCCCCGTCATCGTCGGTGCGATCTTCAACCTGCTGCTCGCCTTCGACGGCCCGCTCAACACGCTCCTCGGCGCGCTCGGCCTCGGCCCGGTGGACTGGCTCGGCGATCCCGATGTGGCGCTCTTCGCGGTCGTCGGCGTGCACATCTGGGCGACGTTCGGGATGGCGCTGGTCGTCTTCCTTGCCGGGTTCTCGACACTCGACGCGTCGCTTCTCGACGCCGCCAAGGTGGACGGCGCGTCACTCCCCCAGACCATCCGGCACGTGATCATCCCCGGCCTGTCGCGCACGATCCAGTTCGTCTTCGTCACCACCATGATCGGGATGCTGACCTCGATGTTCGGCCTGCTGTACGTGATGACCAGCGGCGGGCCCGCCGGATCGACCTACCTGCCCGAGTACTACATCTGGATCCAGCAGGGACAGCTGAACCGGCCCGCGCTCGCTTCCGCGGCGTCGACCGTGCTGTTCCTGATCATGCTCGTGGTGGGACTGGCCCAGATCGCCGTACTGCGACGCGCGACCAAGGAGGACTGATGTCCGGCGCCCGGTTGACGAAATGGGTGATCGCGGTCCCGATGGCCGCGCTCGCGCTGGCCACGATCTACCCGCTGGTGTTCACCGCCAACGTGGCCATGAAGACCCGCCGCGAGTACGTGCTCGACCGGTTCTCCCTGTTCGACTCGTTGCACTGGGAGAACATCGCCAAGGCTTGGACGAGCGTCGGGATGTCCCGGTACTTCCTGAACTCGGTGATCGTGGTGGCGTGCTCGGTCGCGCTGCTCCTGCTGCTCGGGTCGATGGCGGGCTTCGCGCTCGGCAGGCTGCGCTTCCGTGGCTCGTCCGCGCTCTTCGTCGGTATCCTCGCCGCGCTGTTCATCCCCTTCCAGGTGATCATGGTTCCGCTGGCGCGAATGATGGCCGGCACGGGTCTCATCGACACCTACCCCGGGCTCGTGCTCGCCTACGTGGCGCAGTTCCTCCCGTTCACGATCTTCCTGTTCACCAGTTTCTACGCGACCGTGCCGCCGGAGATCATCGACGCGGCACGCATCGACGGGAACACCGTGTACGGGGTCTACTGGCGGATCATGCTCCCGATGGGCGCACCGGCGCTGCTGTCGGTCGGTGTGCTCGACGCGCTTTTCTGCTGGAACGACGTGCTCATCTCACTGCTGATGATGCCGTCCGCGGAGCATCGCACGCTCATGGTCGGCGTGACCTCGTTGCGCGGGCAGTATTCCGACGACATCCCCACCTTCGCCTCCGGCGTGCTGATCGCCGCGATACCGGTCCTCGTCGTCTATTTCTTCCTGCAACGCCAGATCGCCGACGGGGTCACCGCCGGGTCGACGAAGGGCTGACATGCGCATCACCGGCTACCGGACCCTCACCACCGTCCAGGACTGGGGCCGGCCGATCGGCGACGCCAACGGCGTGTACGCCGACGGCCTCGTCCGGATCCCGATCGTCATCGTCGAGACCGACATCGGCATCACCGGCGTCGGGCTCGGGCCGCACGTGGAGATCGAGAAGGTCTTCTCCGCCATCGAGGGCGAGGACCCACGCGGCGTCACCGCGCTCTACGACCGGATGCTGCGCCGCATGTTCAAGGCGGGCCACACGGGCGCGGTGTTCGGCACCATCGGCGCACTCGACACCGCGCTGTGGGACATCAAGGCACAGGCGGCGGGCGAACCGCTGTGGCGCCTGCTCGGTGGACGCGACCGCCGCGTGCCCGCCTACGCGTCGGGCTTGGACATCGCACTGGCCGATGACGAACTGGTCGCGCTGTACCAGACCTACGCCGAACGCGGACTGCGCGCGGCGAAACTCAAGGGCGGCCTCGACATCGAGCGTGACCGGCACCGCCTCGCGCTGGTCCGTGACGTGCTCACCGACGCGGGCCACGGGACACGGCCGGGTTTGATGCTCGACGTCAATGAGACCTGGACGCGCAAGCAGGCGGTCCGCCACATCGGCGAGCTCGAGCGGACACTGGACCTGACCTGGATCGAGGAACCGGTCCGGCGGTGGGACGCGGACGGGCACGCGACCGTCGGCAGGGGAATCCGCGCCTCGGTCGCCAGCGGCGAGAACCTCACGGGGCTCGAACAGTTCCGCCCGCTGATCGCCGCGGGCGCGATCGACATCGTCCAGACGGGCGCGGGCTGGGGTGTCACGCATTTCCTGCGGGTCTCCGCACTCGCGCACGCACACGACCTGCCCGTCAGCCCGATCGGCACCACGCCGGTCGGCCTGCTGCACGCCGCGACGGCGGTGCCCAATCACCTGGTCAGCGAACTCCAGGATCTCCGCCCGCCGTGTGGTGTCACCATCGACCTGCACGTCGAAGACGGGGCGTATCTCCTCGGCGATCACCCAGGGCTGGGCATCCGAGTCGACGAGGAGGCGATCGCCACGACCGTTCGCAGGCTCCCCGATCCGCTGTCCGGCGGTTCGCACATCAGGCCCGAACGCGCCGGACACCGCTTGTCGTGAGTGTTCCCGACGGTTCTATTGAGGGGAAGGGCAAATGTGGCGTGCTCCGGGCAGGCCGGCGGGGTCTTCGCTTCGGGAGGCTTGGACGGGCTGCGAGTGGCCACGCGAGACCAGGGGTCGTGAGTGTTTAGACCGGTTAGAACCCAATGCCGGGTAGTTAAGGCTTGGCCTGCGTTGTCAATCGGCACGTGAGCGAGTCGGTCGGGCCGCCGTCGGTGGCCCGACCACCAGCATCTAACGTCCACAAAGG